>CAXBPL010000046.1:0-20072 GCA_963977615.1 uncultured Polaribacter sp.
AAGATTTTGAGAAATTAGGAAAACCAAAATTATTTTTTGGAGCCACTGGAGGTTGTATGGATCCTATGGTTTCTAATTACACAGCAAGCAAAAAAAGACGTGATAAAGATGCCTATACTCCAAATGGAGATAAGGGTTTTAGACCTGATTATGCAACGTCTGTTTATTCGAAAATATTAAAAGAAAAGTTTCCTGATGTGCCAGTTTTAATTGGTGGAATTGAAGCTTCTTTAAGACGTGTAACGCATTACGATTACTGGTCTGATAAGTTGTTGCCAAGTATTTTGGAAACATCAAAAGCAGATATGTTAGTGTATGGAATGGGTGAGCAACCTTTGCGTGAAATTGTAGAATTATTGCAAAAAGGTGTTCCGTTTTCGAGTTTGAAAAACATCAAACAAACTGCTGTTTTAATTGATCAAAAACAAGATAAATTACCTGTTGTAAATGATTGGGAAGATGTAACCATCAACTCTCATACAGCGTGTTTAAAAGATAAAAAGATATTTGCTTCTAACTTTAAAGTGATTGAGCAGGAGTCGAACAAGTTAAAAGCAAGAAGAATTTTACAGGAAGTGGAAGGGAAAACTTTGGTGATAAATCCGCCTTTTCCTACAATGACAGAAAAGGAAATTGATGGTTCTTTCGATTTGCCTTTTACACGTTTGCCACATCCAAAATATGATAAGCGTGGACCAATTCCTGCGTTTGAAATGATAAAATTCTCGATAAATATTCACAGAGGATGTTTTGGAGGTTGTAGTTTCTGTACAATTTCTGCACATCAAGGAAAATTTATTGCAAGTAGAAGTAAAGAATCTGTTTTAAGAGAAGTTGATAAAGTGGCTAATATGCCTGACTTTAAAGGGTATTTATCTGATATTGGTGGGCCTTCTGCAAACATGTATCAGATGAAAGGAAAAGTACAATCTATTTGCGATAAATGTGTTGCACCAAGTTGTATTTCGCCTGTAATTTGTTCTAATTTAGATACATCACATAAACCTTTAACGGAATTATATCAAGCAGTTGATAAGCATCCAAAGATTAAAAAATCTTTTATTGGTAGTGGAATTCGACATGATATGTTGGTACCTGAATTCAACAAAAATGCAGATCCAAAAGAATTGGATGCGTACACAGAAGAGGTAATGACGAAACATGTTTCTGGTCGTTTAAAAGTGGCTCCAGAGCATACTTCTGACCCAGTTTTAAAATTAATGCGTAAGCCTTCTTTTAAATATTTTCATATGTTTAAGGAGCGTTTTGATAAAATAAATATTAAACAGAAATTGAATCTTCAGTTGATTCCTTATTTTATATCAAGTCACCCAGCAAGTGAAGTAGAAGATATGGCAAATTTGGCTGCTGAAACTAAAAGCATGGGCTTTCAATTGGAGCAAGTACAAGGTTTTACACCAACTCCAATGACAGTTGCCACTGTTATTTATTATTCAGGATATCATCCTTATACCTTAAAACCAACCAAAACTCCGAAGACTAAAAAGGAACGTGAAGACCAACATAAATTTTTCTTTTGGTATAAAAAAGAAAATAAAGATTGGATTAAAAATACGTTAACTAAAGTTGGACGATCTGATTTGTTGCAAGTTTTATTGCCAGAAAATAATTCTTGGAAAAAGAATAAAACTGCTCATAAAACTGCACAACATACTTTTGATGATGCAATTCCTTTTAATAAAAGAAAGAAAAAAGTGAGTAGAGCTCCTAAAAAGAGGAGGTAGGGTTTGTTGATTTATGGGATTTTTTTTCTAGTTGTATTTAATGTTTCTCATTCAAATATTTTCCTAAAGAAAACCCCATACTTGCACAACCTTGCAAGAGATAACCACCTGTTGGAGCATCCCAATCTAACATTTCGCCAATACAAAATTGATTTGGTATTTTTTTGAGTTCAAAATGAGTTGAAACTGCATTTAAATCGATTCCACCAACTGTAGAAATTGCTTCGTCAATTGTTGCAGTATTGGTTATTTTTAAAGGGAATTTTTTAATGTTTTCTGATAAGCTTTTTGCATTTAAATACGATTCTTTAGTAAGATAAATTTTTAATAAATCGATTTGAGCTGAGCTCAATTTAAGTTCCTTTTTTAAGATTTGAGTTGTGTTTTTTTAGGTTGATGATTTTATTTTAGAATACACATTTTCTAAACTTAAAGAAGGTTTTAAATCAACAAAAATTAGTGCGTTTTTAGTTGTGTTTAGCTGTTCTCTAATTTGTGGACTTAATCCATAAATTGCATTTCCTTCTAAACCAAATTTGGTAAGTACAGCTTCTCCTTTTTGAATTTTATCATTACAAGAAATAGCAATATTTTTTAAAGGAACTCCTTCGTTTTTGTCAATAAAATTTGGTTTCCAATCAATTTCAAATCCGCAGTTTGACGCTTGAAAAGGAATAGTTTTGATCTCTTTTTTAGAAAATGTAGGTAGCCAAGTTCCATCAGAACCTGTAATTTTCCAACTTGCTCCACCTAAACAAAAAATGGTGTAATCTGATTGAATTGGTTTATCGTTTATAATTGGATTGTTGTTTTTTTTCCAACCAGAAAAAATGTGTTCGTATTTTATAGAAATTCCTCTTTCTTCCAAATGCTTTAGAATTGCATTTAAAACTTCAATAGGTTTAATGCCTTCTTTTGGGTACACTCTTTTGCTGCTTCCTATATATGTAGGGATTCCTATATTGTCGAGCCAATTTCTGAAATCAACATTTGTAAAATTTCTTAAAGATTTCTCTAAAAAATGAGTTGGAGTATATTTTTTAATGAATGTTTCAAGTTGTTCTGAGTGTGTTAAATTAAAACCACCTTTTCCAGCCACTAAAAATTTACGACCTGTTGTTTTGTTTTTTTCGTAAATAGTAACTGCAAATTTTTCAACATCTAAAGTTGATGCTAAAAGATAAGCAGAAATTCCACCACCAATAATCGTAATTTGTTTTTTCATAAAAATGGATGGAAACTATATTTTAAAGAAACCTATTCACGCAAAATAGTTAAATATCTTTTTAAAATATTTTAATTTATTTTTTTTCAAAGGTATATAAACTAAATTATTTAGCTTAGATTTTAAAGGTTTTAGTTGTAGCAACTGAATTTATAAGTACTATTTTTAGCTCTATTTATGAGCGAAAAAAGTTTTATATGTATTCAAAATATTTAAGGAATTCTCATAATCTTTCGTTTTAAATTTGATTTATCAAGAAAAATAGAAACAGTACTTTGTAACTAAAAGTATAAAAAAAATACGCCATAATATTTCGAACTTTATTTTTGATGAATTAAGCACTATGAACATAAAAAATGATAATTTTGTTGTTCACAAAATATATATGCAACAAACAACTAATTCTATTTTAATGATTCGTCCTATCAACTTTAGGAAGAACGAACAAACTGCTGTAAATAATTTTTTTCAAGAAGATATCGATTTAAAAAATGCAGAAATAAATAAGAAAGCACAAGAAGAATTTGATGCTTTTGTTTTTAAATTAAAAAGTTATGGAATCAATGTAATTGTTATTTCTGATACTGATGAGTTTGATACACCAGATTCGGTTTTTCCAAATAATTGGATTTCTTTTCATGCAGATGGTACTGTTGGAATCTACCCAATGTTTGCAGAAAACAGACGTTTAGAAAGAAGAGATGATATTTTAGTTGAATTAGAAAAAAATGATTTTTTAATAGAAAATGTTGTCGATTATACTTCTGCAGAAGAAGAAAATTTGTTTTTAGAAGCAACAGGAAGCATTATTTTAGATCGTGTAAATAAAAAAGCATATTGTGCTTTATCAGCAAGAGCAGATGAAGAACTTTTTATTGAATTTTGCGAAGATTTTGAATACACACCTGTAGTTTTTATTGCGAATCAAACTGTAAATGATAAAAGAGTAGCTATTTATCATACCAATGTTATGATGTGTGTGGCAACAACATTTGCTGTAATTTGTTTAGATACTATTGATGATAAAACTGAACGTAAAAATGTTGTAAAACATTTAAAGGAAGATGGTAAGCAAATCATTGAAATTACAGAAGAACAGATGAATAATTTTGCAGGGAATATGCTGCAATTAAAAGGAGAAAATGACGAACTTTTTTTAATTATGAGTCAAGCTGCTTATGATAGTTTAAATCAAAGTCAAATTGCTAGAATCACCAATCATTGTAAAATTATATCTAGTTCTTTAGAAACCATCGAAACTTGTGGAGGTGGAAGTGCACGTTGTATGATGGCTGAAGTTTTTTTGCCAAAAAATAATTCATAATTTATTTTTAATTTACAACTTTAACAGAGAAACTATAATCGAAGTGATTTGTCTGAATTACTTCAAAAAAAAATCAATTCAACTTTAAATTTTAAGGTTGAATTGATTTTTTTATGTTGATAAATATCAAACTAAAAAGTTAGCCCAGAGATTATTTCAAAGCTTCCACAATAATTTTTCCTGTGGATGAATTTGGAGCTTCAATTTGCAATAGATTTGCAATTGTTGGTGCAATATCTATAATTTCATGACGTTTTTTTGAGCTCCCTTGTTGAATACCATTTCCGTAAAAAATAATAGGAATATGTGTATCATAAGAATAGCCAGAACCATGAGAAGTTCCTGTTTTACCTCCAGTTAAAGTTGCAGGAAAAGGAATCATTAAAACATCTCCAGAATATTTTTGATTATAGCCATTTTGTAAAGAATTCATAATTCCGTCTGTAAATCTTGCAGTTTGTAATGTTTTTGCTGTAACTGCTTTGTAAACACCATCAAGATTTATAATTTCTTCTACTAATTTATCAGCAACAACACTTTTTGTAAGTCCTAAAGATTCAATTTTGTCTTTATCTAAAAATATTTGATAATTAGAAATGTTCTCAATCAATTCTGTCGAGTTAAAATATTTTTGAGTGATTTCTAAAACTTCTTTCTTAAATTTTCTGTTACTAAAATAATGAGCAGGTATTTTTAAAGATTGTAAATAAGCAGGTACATCTACAGCAGCATGATCTGCAGTTAAAAATACAGTGTATTTGTCTTTTCCGATTTCTTGATCTAAAAAAGAAAGTAAATCTGCCAAATCTTTATCCAAACGTAAATAGGTGTCTTCAATTTCTATAGATGTTGGTCCAAATTGATGTCCAACATAATCAGTAGAAGAAAAACTCACAGCTAAAAAATCGGTGAATTCTCCTTTTCCTAATTTTTCACCAATAATAGCAGCTTTTGCAAAATCTGCTGTAAAAGAATTACCAGCAGGAATTGCTTTAATAATACTGTAATTTCCATTATCCTTTTTTAAAGCAGGAATATTATGAGGGAATGTGCTGCTAGTTTCACCTTTAAATTTACCTTCATAAACATTATCATCAAGAATGCTATTTTTATAAGTATTCACGTCATAAAGGGTTTCCCAAGGGTGTTCTAAATAAGCAGCTGCTTTTCCAGAATTATTGAAATCTGTTACCCAATTTGGTAATGTATCCATATAAAAAGAAGAAGATATAAATTGACCTCTTGAGCCACCATCAAACCAATATGCACCATTTGCAGTATGTCCAGCAGGTAAAATTGCAGACCTGTCTTTAATACTAACGCTAATAGTTTTGTTTTGCATATTTTGTGCTAAACGTAACTGATCTGTAATAGTGGTGCTTTGCATTCTAAAAGGAGATTTTTTTCCTTCATTACTATCGTTTCCAACAGTTGTGTACGTGTCATCATCTACACAATAAATAGATTCCTTTAAAAATTTGTCATACCAATTGTTAGAGATTATTCCATGGTTATCTGGAGTTGTACCTGTGTAAATTGAGGTATGACCAACAGCTGTATATGTTGGTATATAATTGTACTGTGCGTTTTCTAAAGAAAAGCCGTTATTTAAAAGTCTTTTAAATCCGTTTTCTCCATACCTGTTATAAAATCTTGTTAAATAATCATATCTCATTTGGTCTATAACAATACCAACAACAAGCTTTGGTTTTTCTGGGTTTTTAGCATCGCTTTTAAATCCTGAGAATAAAATTACGATTGCAAAAAGATAAATTATAGTGTTTTTCATAAGGTTGTTACTTTATAATTGCACCAAAAGTAATTAAATTTTATTTTGATAGCACTAATTATATATTGTGTAAATGTTATTTATTAATTTAGCGCAAAAATTTAACCTATGAATTACATAGAGCATATTGGTAAGTACTTTATTATGCTAAAGCAGGTTTTTAAAAAACCGCTTAAAGGTAGGATTTTTCGTGAAGCTTTATTCAAGGAAATAGAAGAACTTGGTTTAAAGTCTTTAGGAATTATTATGTTTATCTCCTTTTTTATAGGAGGTGTAATTGCATTGCAAACAGCTTTAAATTTAGATAGTGCTTTTATACCAAGATCTTTAATTGGTTTCGCTGCTAAAAGATCTATAATTTTAGAATTTGCACCAACCTTTTGTTCTATTATTTTGGCAGGTAAAGTAGGTTCTTATATAACATCTAGTATTGGTACTATGAGAGTTACAGAACAAATTGATGCTTTAGATGTTATGGGGATCAATTCATTAAATCATTTAGTGTTGCCAAAAGTAATTGCCACTGTTTTCTTTTACCCTTTTCTAATAATTTTAGGAATGGCTTTAGGAATCTTTGGTGGTTGGTTAGCAGGTGTTTTATCGGGATTGTTTTCAGGTGTAGATTATATTACAGGATTACAATCAGATTTTAAACCTTTTTTAATTGTCTATGCACTTATAAAAACACTCGTGTTTGCTTTCTTAATTGCTACTGTACCTTCTTATCATGGTTATTATGTAAAAGGAGGTTCGCTTGCAGTAGGAGAAGCAAGTACACAATCTGTAGTTTGGACTACCATATTAATTGTAATTATGAATTATTTATTAACTCAAATGTTACTAACTTAGATGATAGAAGTAAAAGATTTACGCAAGGGTTTTGGTGATGTTGAAGTTTTAAAGGGAATTACAACAACTTTTCATCCAGGAAAAACGAGTTTAATTATTGGGCAAAGTGGTGCAGGAAAAACAGTTTTCTTAAAATCCTTAATAGGTTTGCATATTCCAGAAAGTGGAACTATTTCTTTTGATGGAAGAATAAATACGAATTTTAGTATTGAAGAGAAAATGCAATGGCGTCAAGAAATAGGCATGGTTTTTCAAGGAGGTGCTTTGTTCGATTCTCAAACAGTAGAAGAAAATGTTATGTTTCCTTTAAAAATGTTTACCAAACAATCTCAAGCAGAAATGTTGGAAAGAGTAAACTTTGTGTTAGACAGAGTTAATCTTGAAAACTCTAACGATAAATTACCAGCAGAATTATCTGGAGGTATGCAAAAAAGAGTTGCCATTGCAAGAGCTATTGTTATGAATCCAAAATATTTGTTTTGTGATGAACCAAATTCTGGTTTAGATCCGCAAACAGCAACTGTAATTGATAATTTAATTCAAGAAATTACGGACGAATATAAAATTACAACAGTAATTAATACTCATGATATGAATTCTGTAATGGAAATTGGAGAAAATATTCTTTTTTTAAAGGATGGTAAAAAAGAATGGGAAGGAAGCAGTGATGAGATGTTTAAAACTGATAATGAAGCTGTTGTAGGTTTTGTGTATTCGTCTAATTTATTCAAGAAAGTTAGAGAAGCATATTTAAAAGAAACAAATTAAAAAAAATGTTTGTTTTACTGAAAATAAGTTCTATATTTGCACCCGCTTAAAGGAAAAGATATTGACCTGGTAGCTCAGTTGGTAGAGCATCTCCCTTTTAAGGAGAGGGTCCTGGGTTCGAGCCCCAGCCCGGTCACAAGTAATAAAAAAGTTTGCAGTTTTCTGCAAACTTTTTTTGATTTTAAGAGGTTTTTTTTATTCGAAACGAAAAATGTTTTTTGATTTAAAAGTTTTATTTGGTTTTTTTTAACTCACCTAAAGTTTTAAAAATTTTATTTTTGTTTTAGTCTACGAAAAATGAATAAATACTTTTATATTATCCTAATTTTTTTTATCATGAATAATTCAATGTACACAATTTTCGAGTTTTCAAAGCAATCTAACATATCTTCTTGGAGAGTTGTAGATGATGTTGTAATGGGAGGTGTTTCTTCTGGGAATTTTGAAATTAATGAAGAAGGAAATGGATTGTATACAGGTAAAATATCTTTAGATAATAATGGTGGGTTTTCTTCTTTAAGATATCAATTTGATAAAATTAATGTTGAGAATTTTTCTAAAGTTATTTTAAAAATTAAAGGTGATGGAAAAAAATATCAATTTAGGGTAAAAGATAATTCTCAAAATTATTATTCTTACGTACAAACTTTTGAAACCTCAAATGATTGGGAGCTTGTTGAAATTAGTTTATCTGAAATGTATCCTGCTTTTAGAGGTAGAAAGTTAGATTTAAATGATTTTTCATCAAACGAAATTGAAGAAATTGCACTACTTATTGGTAATAAAAAAGAAGAAAGTTTTCGTTTAGAAATTAGTAAAATTTATCTACAATAAAACAATTTAAAAAAGAAATACTTTTTTGTATCTTTCAAGATTGATACTATAATAAAATGGAAGAAGATATCCAAAAAAACATAAAGCCACATCCTCCTAAAGAGGAAGAAGATGCAACAGAGAATATTAAAAAAGATGCCAAAGGTCTATTTGAAAATCTTAAGAAATTTGTTGTCGAACTTTTTGACTTTAGAGAAGATACTGATCATGCAGCGACTATAGATGCTATTAAAGCAGATATTCCTTTTAAAGGTGCAACAGCATGGATTTTAATTTTCGCTGTTTTTGTAGCATCTATTGGATTAAATGCAGATTCTACAGCAGTTGTAATTGGAGCCATGTTAATATCGCCTTTAATGGGGCCGATTTTAGGTTTAGGAATGTCTTTTGCTTTAAATGATATTGCTACCTTTAAGAAGTCTTTAAAGAACCTTGGGGTTATGATTGGCTTGAGTTTATTCGCCTCTTTTATGTTCTTTTATTTTTTTCCTTTAAGTGAAGACACATCAGAATTATTAGGGAGAGTAAAACCAGATATTAGAGATGTTTTAATTGCCTTTTTTGGTGGTTTAGCATTAATGGTTGCTAGAACTAAAAAGGGGACTATTGCTTCTGTAATTTTTGGAGTTGCTATTGCAACAGCCTTAATGCCTCCTTTATGTACTGCTGGTTATGGTTTGGCAAAAGGTAATTTCTATTATTTTCTTGGGGCAATGTATTTGTTTACAATCAATACAATATTTATTGCTTTAGCAGCATTTTTAGTTTTAAAATTTTTGCGTTTTCCAATGCATAAATATGCAAATGCAGCCAAGAGAAAACGCTCTTCTACAATTGCTACTTTAGTGGGTATTGCTGTAATGATTCCTGCTATTTTTACATTTGTGAATGTATTCCAAGAAAATCAAATAAAGACTCAGATAGAGGCGTTTACAAAAAACGAAATCAAATCTAATGATCATTATATTTTAATGGAGCAGCCTACCTATAATGAAGAAACAAAAACATTAGAATTAAAGTTTTTTAATGAAGTGAGTGATGCCGAAGAAAATTCTTTGAAAAATAGCTTGTTAACAGATCCAAGATATGAATATCTAAATGAAATTACTTTAAAGGTTAGAGATAGTGACACCAAGAGTTTTGAAGTAATAACAACAGCATATAAAGAAAATAGAGAAGAGCTTCAAGAAAGTAAAAATATTATTGCAGGCTTACAAAAACAAATTACAGGTTTACAAGAAACAATAACTAGCTTAAACCAAAGAATTGAGCAAGACGTTTCTTATAATAATCAAAAAGTAATTGCATTTAGTACGATTGCTAAAGATGCAAAAATTAGATATACGGATATTCAGCAAATAGGTTTTGCAAAAATGCTGTTTTCTAAAGATTTTATTAAAATTGATACCATTCCTGTAGCAACTATTAAATGGAGAGCGAAAATGGCAGATAGTTTAATTGCGCCTAAAGAACGAGAGTTAAGAACTTGGTTGCAAGCAGAAATGAAGTTAGATACTTTATTTATCAAAAGAGAAAAATAACTTTTTTTTAGATTGATGATTTATGTGGAGGTAAAGATTATTCGTATAATTTTACTTCCACATTTTGATTAAAAAGATATACTTTTTTAGTCTTCATCTCTAAACATTCAATTCTTGTTCTTCTCATATTTCCTCTTTTATAAACTGCATTTTTAAAAATGAATAAAGTTCCAAAAGGAAGTGAGAAAATAAAATTCTTACCTTCTTCAGCGATATTTCCTCTTAAAGCCAACGAAAGTCTTACATCAGAATCTGTACTTGCTTTTGGGTTTTTTAAGTAGTTTGCTAAATGACCAATCATTTCTTTCGGGTAAATCTCTAGGCGTAAAAAAGGCAACATTAAATGCTGAAAAACTTTTTTCCATTCTTGTCCATGAGGCTGAACTCTTCCAAATTTTTGATGTGTAACATGATGCGCAATTTCATGAACCAACGTTAATAAAAATTGATGCTTGTTCAGGTTATTATTAACCGTTATTTGATATTTTCCATTGGGCAACTTTCTAAAATCGCCATGTTTTGTTTGGCGTTGATTTACAATTAATAAATCAAAAGAATGTGCATCAATTAAAAATTGAACAAATGGAATTGCTTTAGGTGGAACAAAATTTTGGTAATTTGAATTCAATATCTAAATCTACTTATTTACTACTGAGTACTGCTAACTTTTTTTTACTGCCAACTGAATTATGGTGTTGTTGATGAAACCTCCAATACCTTCCCATTATAAAATTTATTTCCAGTTGTAGAAAAATCAAAAATATAATTTGCCATTTCTGCTGCAGATAAAGGTGCTTTATAATCAGGAAAAGCTTCTGCTAACATTTCTGTTTGTACAGCTCCTAAAGCCAAAACATTAAAAGCAATTTGTTGTTCTTTGTATTCTTCTGCTAATAATTCTGATAACGTAATAACAGCTCCTTTTGCTGATGAATATGCTGCTAAACCAGGAAATTTCATACTTCCTTGAACGCCACCCATAGAACTAATCGTTACAACGTGACTCCCTTTTTGTAAAAACGGGATTAAATTTTTCGTCAACTCTGCAACCCCAAAAACATTCACTTTGTACACCTCTAAAAAATCATCCGAAGTTAATTCTGTAAAAGGTTTGTTGATGAGTTTTCCAGCATTATTGATTAAAATATCAACTGTTTTCCAATTGTTTTTGATGAAATCTGCTACTTTTTTTACATCAGCATTTATAGAAAGATCAACAGAAAGCAACGTTATATTTTGATGATTTACAGCCTTTAAAGGAGCTGTATTTCTAGAAATTGCCAAAACATTATGCCCTTTATCTGCAAACAATTTTGCCAATTCAAAACCAATTCCTCTACTAGTTCCTGTTATAACAACGTTTTTCATTTAATTTAAAAATTTTGAAGTACCAAATTACTTAAAATTTCATACATTTAAGAATTAAAATCAAACAAATGAAAAAAACAATTCTACTTTTTTTAGCAATTTTTTGTGTTCACAACATTGCAGCACAAACCACTTATATTTTATGTGGAAAATTGATTGATACAAAATCAGGAAAAATTAGTACTGAAAAGACAATTTTAGTCAAAGAAAATAAAATTATTGATGTAAAAGATGGTTACATCATGCCAAAAGGTGGAATTTTAATTGATTTACGAGATAAGGTTGTAATGCCAGGTTTAATTGATATGCATGTTCATATTGAGCAAGAATTTTCTGCCAGAACAAGAATAGAAGGTTATATTTTAAATGAAGCAGATGTTGCTTTTAACTCAGTTGGTTTTGCTAAAACTACGTTGTTAAATGGTTTTACAACTGTTAGAGATTTAGGAGGAACTGGCGTAAATATATCTATTAGAAATGCAATTAATGCAGGCAAAATTCCTGGACCAAGAGTTTTTACTGCTGGTAAATCTTTAGCAACAACAGGTGGTCATGCAGATCCAACAAATGGAAGTAGTAGAGAATTAATTGGAGATCCTGGACCAAAAGAAGGGGTTGTAAATTCTATAGAAGATGCAAAAAAAGCAGTTAGACAACGTTATAAAAATGGTGCAGATTGTATAAAAATTACTGCAACTGGTGGTGTTTTAAGTGTTGCCAAATCTGGAGATAATCCGCAATTTACAATAGAAGAAGTAAAAGCAATCTGCGATACTGCAAAAGATTATGGAATGCACGTTGCTGCTCATGCACATGGAGATGAAGGAATGCAAAGAGCTATTATAGGTGGTGTGAAAACTATTGAACATGGTACTTATATGAGTGATAAAACCATGGAGTTGATGATAAAACATGATGCGTATTTAGTCCCAACAATTACTGCAGGAAAAGAAGTTGAAGAGAAAGCAAAAATTAAAGGTTTTTACCCAGATATTGTTGTGCCAAAAGCCTTGGCTGTTGGGCCACAAATTCAAGGAACTTTTGCAAAAGCGTATAAAAAAGGTGTAGGAATTGCCTTTGGAACAGATGCTGGTGTTTTTGCACATGGTAATAATGGAAAAGAGTTTGGTTTTATGGTAGAAGCTGGAATGCCTGCAATAGAAGCTTTGCAATCTGCAACCATTACCAATGCAATGTTGTTAAATATGGAAAATGAAGTTGGGCAAGTTAAAAAAGGTTTTTTAGCAGATATTATTGCTGTCAATGATGATCCTACAAAGAATATTTCAACAATGGAAAACGTTGTTTTTGTAATGAAAGACGGAGTTGTTTTTAAGCAATAATTATTGTTGAAAGCTTAATCAGCTTTTTGTATATGATATAAATAGATTTTTTTGAGATTATTATTTATGGTTAGAAAAATTAATTTACAAAGTGGTTTTATCGTTTTTGGAATTCCTTTTTTGCTTTTTTTGGCTTTAATAATTATTGTAAAATCATCTATTTTTATTCCAGAAATAGCGTTGTTTGTAACATTAGATTTTTTAGTTGTTATTCCGCTTATTTATTTTTTATTGATTAGGAAAAAAGAGATTTCTAAAAAATCTATTTTCACTCTAATTTTATTAGGTTTATTTACTGCAAGCTTTATTCTTCCAAAAGAAAATCAGCACCTTATAAATGTTTTAAAACTTTATGTTTTGCCTTTGGTAGAGGTTTTCTTATTTGTTTTTTTGATTTTAAAAACTAGAAAAATAATAAAAAATCTTAAAGATATAAAAGATATTTCTTTAGACTTTTATGAAATAATTCGGAAAATATGTAATGATATTTTACCTTCAGGAATTTCTACAATTTTTGCGGCTGAAATTTCGGTAATTTACTATGGATTATTTAGTTGGAAAAGAAAAATTTTAAAAGAAAACGAATTTTCGTACCATAAAGAAGGAACTGCAGTTAGTCTGGTTTTAGGGTTTTTATTGGTGGTAATTGTAGAGGTTTTTGTTACACACTCTATGATGAAAATGGGCAATAAATCTTTTTCAATTATCTTAACAATCTTAAGTATTTATACCTTTCTACAAGTAATTTCGGTCTTAAAATCTTTAGCAAAAAGGCCTGTTTTTATCGATGTTAAAAAACAACAAGTAAAATTAAAATTCGGCATTTTAGCAAATGCAAATATTCCTTTTAAAAACATAAAATGCATTGAAGTTTCAACGAAGGAATTATCAGAAAAATCAACTATAAAATATTTTTCTCCATTTGGCAGTGCTGCAGGCCATAATATAATTATTAATTTAAAAGAAGAATTTAAGTTTGAAAGCTTTTATGGATTCAAAAAGAAAGCAATATCATTAGCTATTTTTATAGATGATAAAAATGCTTTTGTAAGAGTTCTTGAAAACGAAATAGAAAATGGAGATTAAATTTTGATTTCAAACCCTCATGTAATTTATAAAACTATATTTTTTTTGCAAATATCTTATGTTTTTAAAACCTGAACAGATTTAAAAATATCAACAAAGTTTAATCAAAAATTATATTTTGATACGCACCAATAGCTGGATTTACAGTTCTATCTACGCCTAATATATCTAAATTAAAAACTGTTACTTTTGCTTTGTTGATGGCATCAGAATCTTGGCCAATAATAAAATCTTCATCTTGAGTATTTTTAAAATTAGCAAATCCGTTTAAGATAATATCTTGATAATTGCTGTTATTTAAAATATCCATTTCAATATTTCCTGCAAAAGAATTGTTAGCATCTATAAAAGATATCATACAATTGCTAATGTTATAATTGAAAAGACCACCATCAACTTTATCTAAAATAAATTCAATATTATTATTACCATCAAAAATACAATTGGTAAAATTAGCCGCTTTTAAATCTCTTGTTTCTGTAATTTCTTGACCATTTGCATCATTATAAATAAAGAAATTATTCACTAAAACAGCTGGTAATTGACGAATGCCATTATTCCAAAAATTGGCAAAAGTACTATGTGTAAAATTATAAGTTCCGCCAATTGTAGCAGCTAAAGAAGCTTGTCCAGCAGAACCGATTACAACATTATGGCCTTCAATATTAGTTTCTCTTGCTAAAATACCAAAGTTAGAATGATTGTAAATTTCGGTGTTTTGTAATTTTAAAGTTGGAGTAGAAGTAGACCCAATACTATCAATTAAAATACCAATAATTCCGTTTCTTATTTGTGCATGATGTACTTCGTTATCTTTACTTCCTGCACGCATCCAAATAGTGCCCCATTGACCTGGAGTTTGGCTGAATCTATTTTCTAATCGATCGCCTTCAAACGTTACTTTTTCAGCTAAAGTTCCATTTACTTTTAAGGTTGCTTTGTTATCTACAATGATACCAGAATTGCTATGAAAATATATTTGTGAACCAGCTTCAATTATTAACGTTTTGTTGGCTGGAACTGCAGCATAGCCATAAATAACAGTTGGTTTTGAGTTGGTAATTGTCAATTCAGCATCTGTTAAAAACCTACCTTTAATAGTGGTTGGTTGTCCATCAAAAGTTAAGCTATCAATTTTCATAGAAATTGGGTTTCTATCAGGAAAAATAAAATTGGCATCTTGCACTAAAGTTACCAAATCTACATCTTGTTGGTTGGTTCCTGTGTCAAACAAAATTCTGTCTGTATATAATGGATCTGTTGTGGTGCTAACATCAATCGTTGTTTCAACAAAAATAAAAATACTGTCTTTGCTAAGAATATCAATATCGTTAAATTCTTTACCTGGAATTCCATCAACATTTAGTCTGTAGTTAGATGAGGTTCCGTTTTCTAAAGCAATTTTAGGAATTGTAATGGCTTTATTTCCTCGATTATAAACTTTTAAATTATAGGTTGCAGAACCAATATTGGTAAAAATGGTGTCTAAAAAAACAGTGTCTTTAGAGAATTCTAAACTTCCAAAATTAGGAATTGTAGAGAAATCTTTTCTACAAGAACTCATCGAAATTAAAACAGCACAAATAATAAAAGTAATAAAATAACGCATATAGATGTTTTCTGTATAATTGATTACAATTGTAAAGTTAATTAGGTTTCGACTTTGCTCAACCAGACATTATATTAATGATATAAAAGTAAAACAGTAAAATAAGGTCTTTATTATTCTTTTATCAATTTGATTTCAAAAAGTTTTCCCCAATTTTTACCTGTTACAAAAAGACGATTATTTTCTTTATCGAAAGCAATTCCGTTTAAAACTTCATCATCTTTTACTAATTTTTGGGTTTTTTCCATTTCTTTAACCAAACCAGATAAATTTGCAATACCTTCTACAGCACCCGTTTTTACATCAATAATAGAAATTAAAGGTTTTAGATAATAATTGGCATAGATTTTACCATTGTAATATTCTAATTCGTTTAGTTTTGGTATTTTTTGCTTGTAATTATAGGCTTGTATGTAGCGTAATTCTTTTTGCGTTTCAGGATTTAAGAACCAAATTTCATGAGTTCCATCAGATTTAATTAGTTCTTTACCATTGTTAGTTAGGCCCCAACCTTGTTCACTTTTATTGTAAGAGAATTCTTTTTCTCTTTCAAAAGTATCTAAATTATAGATAAAACCTTTATTTGCTTCCCAAGTTAACCAATATATTTTGTTGTTCAAAATAGTCATTCCTTCCCCAAAATATTCATTTTCTAAATCAATTTTTTTAAGAACATTACCTGTTTCTAATTCCACTTTTCTTAAAGTTGATTGTCCTCTTCTTCCAGTAGTTTCATATAAAAAACCATTATGATATTCCAAACCTTGTGTGTAGGCTTTAGTGTCATGAGGATATGTATTTATGATTTCATAGGTATAAGCTTGGTATTTTTCGCTTGGAAAAACCTCAAAAGAATTATTGAGTTTTTTTGTTTTTCCAGGATAAAAAGCCAAAGAAGAAATTTGATGTTTACCAACACCAAAATCATTTGTATTTAAGGTGATAGAATTTCCAGAAGCATCAATTTCTTTTCCATTTACAAAAAACTGAACATTATCTAAAACTTTATCACTTTCCTCTTTTAAAGTGATGGTGATTTCTTCATTTAAAGTTGTTTTTTTAGGAACATTTAGGGTGAATTTATAATCATCACTGCAACTTGTCAATAAAAAAAAGGTTAAGATTGATGTAAAAAAAGCAATTTTCTTCATTATTATTTTAATTTAGTACTTAAAAATGAGACCTTCATGTAATTTTAGGTGTCAAAATAGAGCGATTTACGTAAGATATTCAAAGTTCTACAAATAAAAGCAACTTATTTATTTGTAAATTAAAAAATATCGTTAAATTTGCATCCTCAAAATAGTAATATAAAGCTATTTAAAGAATTTAGTAAGGCTTTACCAACTTTACTTTGCAAACATAACATTAAAGATTTAAAATATTATAAAATGAAAAAAGGAATTCATCCAGAAAATTACAGAATGGTAGCTTTTAAAGATATGTCTAATGAAGATGTTTTTTTAACAAGATCTACAGTAGACACTAAAGAAACTTTGGAAGTGGATGGTGTTCAGTATCCTTTAGTAAAATTAGAGATTTCTAGAACTTCTCACCCTTTTTACACTGGTAAATCTAAACTTATTGATGCTGCAGGACGTATTGATAAATTTAAAAACAAATACGCAAAATTCAAAAAAGACTAATCTTTTAGAATTTTCAACATATTTAAAACTCCAACATGTATTTGTTGGAGTTTTTTATTGTCTTCAATTTATTTCAGGATTCTATTTGTTTTATTTCGCAATTTGTGTGCCTTTTTTTTATCTATTCTTAAATTTTATTAAAATTACTTAAGCGAATTCTCAAATAACGCAACGAATACTAATTTGTGAAAAAAATATAAATTTCAGTGTTAAAAATTTAATCTGAAATACTATTTTTGCGCATGCAACAACACAACGTACTTATTTTAGATTTTGGTTCTCAATACACGCAATTAATTGCAAGAAGAGTTAGAGAACTTAATATTTATTGTGAAATTCATCCTTACAATAAAATACCAGAAAGTTTAGAGAATTTTAAAGCTGTTATTTTATCAGGAAGTCCAAATTCTGTAAGAGGAGAAAAAGTTTTACATCCAGATTTATCTGCAATTAAAGGCAAAAAACCATTATTAGCAGTTTGTTATGGAGCACAATATTTGGCACATTTTTCTGGCGGAAAAGTAGCAGAATCTAACACAAGAGAATATGGTAGAGCAAATTTATCATATATTAAAACCAACGAAAATTTCTTTAGAAATATAGTGGAAGGCAGCCAAGTTTGGATGAGCCATTCAGATACTATAAAAGAATTACCAACCAATGGTATTTTATTGGCAAGCACTGCAGATGTAGAAAATGCTGCTTATAAAATTGAAGGAGAAGATACTTTCGGAATTCAATTTCACCCAGAAGTATATCACTCTACAGATGGGAAACAATTGTTGGCAAACTTTTTGGTAGATATTGCAAAAGTGGAACAAAATTGGACTCCAGATTCTTTTGTTGATAGCACAGTTGCAGCAATTCAAGAAAAAGTTGGGAATGATAAAGTTGTTTTAGGGCTTTCAGGAGGTGTAGATTCTTCTGTTGCAGCTGTTTTATTACACAAAGCAATTGGTAAAAACCTATATTGTATTTTTGTGAATAATGGGTTATTGCGTAAAAATGAGTTCGAAAGTGTATTGAATCAATACCAAGGAATGGGTTTAAACGTTAAAGGTGTAGATGCTTCAGAGCGTTTTTTATCAGCTTTAAAAGATTTAAGCGATCCAGAATTGAAAAGAAAAGCTATTGGGAATGCGTTTATAGAGGTTTTTGATGATGAAGCACATCAAATTAAAGACGTAAAATGGTTGGCACAAGGTACAATTTATCCAGATGTAATTGAATCTGTTTCTGTAAATGGTGGTCCTTCAGCAACTATTAAAAGTCATCATAATGTTGGTGGTTTGCCAGATTTTATGAAACTGAAAATTGTGGAACCTTTAAGAATGATTTTTAAAGACGAAGTAAGAAGAGTAGGAGCATCATTAGGAATTGATAAAGAATTATTAGGTCGTCATCCTTTTCCTGGACCAGGTTTGGCAATTAGAATCTTAGGTGATGTTACTCCAGAAAAAGTAAGAATTTTACAAGAAGTAGATGCCATTTTTATCAACGGTTTAAAAGAAGATGGTTTGTATGATAAAGTTTGGCAAGCTGGAGCAATGTTATTACCTGTAAATTCTGTTGGAGTTATGGGAGATGAAAGAACATACGAAAAAGTGGTGGCTTTAAGAGCTGTAGAAAGTACAGATGGAATGACTGCAGATTGGGTAGATTTACCTTATAAATTTTTGCAGAAAACATCAAACAAAATTATAAATCAAGTAAAAGGTGTTAACAGAGTAGTGTATGATATTAGCTCTAAACCACCTGCAACTATAGAATGGGAATAGAATATATGAAGCATTTAAAATTTTTTGTTTTTCTGTGTATTTTATCGTTCACAGTTTCTTGTGGACAACAAAACAGATACATTCAGTATAAAGTTAAAAAAGGGGATTCTGCTAGTAAAATTGCTCAAAAGTTGGACATGTCTACTAGAGATTTAATTCGTTTAAATCCTGGAATGGATACTTTACCGAAAGTAAACTCTTACATTGTAGTTCCTCAAAAAAAATGGGATCTTCTTAATAAAAGAATCAGAGAAAATAGAGAAAACTTAAGTCAAGTAGAAATAGACTCCATTAATGATTTAGATGGTTTAAATACAGAACTTGATTTAACTGATGAGCTAAGAAGTAAATATGATATTTACGAAGTTAAAAAAGGAGATACTTTTTATAGCTTAGGTAGAACTTTTGATGTTACTAGAGGTGAATTATTGCTTTTAAACCCTGAATTAAAAGATGGTTTAAAGGTAGGAATGGTTTTAAAAATAAGAGAAATTCCTTTAGAAGTAACTATAGATGAAGTTTATTATGATGATTATATAAAAAGGAATAAAGATTTAAAAGTTGCTTTGTTATTACCTTTTAGAGCATCAAGATATTCAAACGATTCAATTCGTTTAAAAGAGATTTTTGCAAATAATTCTGCATTGGTAAATATTGCTACCGATTTTTATTTAGGTGCAGAAATTGCTGTTGATTCTTTAAGAAGAAAAGGCGTTAAAATAGACTTTAATGTTTTTGATACTGGAGATAGAAGAACAAATGAAATTAATAGAATTATATCAAGTAAAAACCTAAACAGTAATGATGTAATTATTGGACCTTTATATTCTGAGGAAGTGCAAACTGTTGCTTCTAAAGTAAATATTCCAGTTGTTTTTCCTGTGTATTCTAAAAATCAATCAGATTTTAATGCTTCTAATATTATTAGAACATCACCTGATAAAAAAGTATTTAGAGAAGAGTTGGAAAATTATATTAAAGAAAACTTTACTGGTGGAAATATCATTATGGTAAGTGATGGTAAATCTGAATCAATCCAGGCCATTAAAAATATGAAGTATTCTTTGCAACAAGCTGATACAATTGTAAAAAATATTTATACACTTACACCTAGTAATGGATATATTGCAAAAAGTAAATTTTTAAATGTTTTAAAACCGAATACTA
>CAXBPL010000047.1:0-19546 GCA_963977615.1 uncultured Polaribacter sp.
TGTTATAGCCTTCTTTAATATCATTACCAACATCATTTAAGCCCTCTTTTGCATCGTCTAAACCATCTTCAATATCGTTACCAATTTCTGTTGTTTCTTTATCAATATCCTTTTTAGTGCTTTCTTTACATCCAGTAAAAATAAGAGATGCAGCCACCATTATTGTTAAAACTATTTTTTTCATAATTGTTATTTTAGTTTATTAAAAAATAAATATTTCTATTTATTAAGTCTTTACAAATATAGAAGTGTAAATATTAACTACTTAACTCAAAAAAAAAGTTTTTTAACGCAAACAAAAGAGATGATTCTTAAAAAGTATGAAGAAAATAAATTATGAAGCTACCTCCAAACTAAATTGTTTGTCATATAAGTTCTTATAATAACCGTTTTCTTTCTCTAACAATTCTGTATGAGAACCTTCTTCAACAATTAAACCTTTGTCCATCACAATAATTTTGTCGGCCTTTTTTATAGTTGCCAAACGATGTGCAATTACAATTGATGTTCTATCTTTTGTAATGGTTTCTGTTGCATATTGAATCATTTGCTCTGCATTTGCATCTACAGAAGAAGTTGCTTCATCTAAAATTAAGATACTTGGTTTGCTTACATAAGCACGTAAAAACGCAATTAATTGTCTTTGTCCAGAAGATAACATTGCCCCTCTTTCTTTCACGTTATAATTGTAGCCTCCAGGAAGTGTCATTATAAAATCGTGAATTCCAATTTGTTTTGCAGCTTTTTCAACATCAGCAAAAGAAATATTTTCATTTTTTAAGGTGATGTTATTCAAAATTGAATCTGAAAATAAAAATACGTCTTGCAACACAATCGCAACTTGATTTCGCAAACTTTCCAATGTATATTCATCCACAGGAATGCCATCAATAGTAATTGTACCAGAATCAATTTCGTAAAAACGATTTATTAAATTGATAATTGTAGATTTCCCAGCACCTGTTGCTCCAACAATAGCAATGGTTTGTCCAGATGTAACATCCAAAGAAATTCCTTTTAAAACTTCCTCATCTTTTATATAACTAAATCTTACATCTTTAAAATTGATGTTGCCTTGTAAACTTTCTGCTTTGATTGTACCATTTTTTGCGATGCTACTATCAGTATCTATCACTTTAAAAACACGTTCTCCAGCAACAATTCCCATTTGTAATTGGTTAAATTTATCTGCAATTTGCCTTAAAGGTCTAAACAACATTTGCGCAAATTGTATAAAACCCATAATCATACCAATGGAAATTCCTGAATCTTGAATTACTTGTCCACCTCCAAACCAAACAATAAGTCCAATACCAATGGATGATAAAATTTCTGCAATTGGAAAGAAAATTGAGAAATACCAAATGGTTTTTATGTTCGCTTTTTTATGTTTATCATTTATTTCTTTAAAATTCTCATATTCAATTTTTTCTCTATTAAAAAGCTGCACAATTTTCATTCCTGTAACTCTTTCTTGTACAAAACTATTTAAATTAGAAACTTGATTTCTTACTTCTTGAAAAGTAGCTTTTATAGCAACTTGAAACAATTTTGTGGCATAAATAAGAATTGGCAAAACAGCAAGTGTAATTAATGCCAATTTCCAATTAAGAATTAACATAACCACTGTTACAGCAAGCATTTTAAGAATATCACTTAAAATTGTAAAAACACCATTACTAAAAAAAGCAGCAATTGTTTCAATGTCAGAAACCACTCTTGTTACTAATTTCCCAACAGAATTTTTATCGAAATAAGACATTTTAAACTGTAAAATATGTCTGAAAATTTTTGCTCTAATATCTCTAATAATATGTTGCCCAACCCAATTTGCAAAATAGATAAAAATGAATTGCAACAAAACTTCCACCAATAAAATACCCAACATTAATAAAGAGTAATTTAAAAGCCCGACTTTGTCTTTCGTTAAAATATAATCATCTACTGTATTAATTAAAATATAAGGTGATAAAACTGAAAATAATGCTAAAAGTATGGTAGATGAAGATGCTATAAAAAAATATAAACGATAGCGTTTTGCAAAAGACATTAGTCTTTTAAAAATTTGCATATCGAAAGCATTTCCTGTATTAGTTGCCAAAATTTAATATTTTATATTCGTTAAAAATAATCCTTTTGCAGGAACTGACAAACCTGCATTGCCTCTGTTTTTACTTTCAATAATTGCTCTAAAATCTTCTACTGATATTTTACCCAAACCAACATCTAACAACGTACCAACAATGGCTCTAACCATATTTCGTAAAAATCTGTTAGCAGAAATATGAAACGTTAGTTCGTTTTTATTTTGCTCCCAAAAAGCTTCTGTAACATCACAATTAAAGGTGTAAACTTCGGTTTTAACTTTAGAGAATGTTTGGAAATCTGTATATTCTAATAATAATTTTGATGCTTCATTCATCAAATTTAAATCGGGTCTTTGTGAGTGGATTTGCCATGAAAAATCTAACAAAAACGGATTTCTACCCAACCAAATTTTATATTCGTAACTTCTAGAAGTCGCATCAAATCGAACATGTTTTTCATCATCAACCAAAAAAACATTATAGACAGCAATATCATTTGGTAAAATTGAATTCAATTTAAAAATAACATCCTTTTTTAGTTCCTTTTCAATATCAAAATGCGCAAACATTTGTGAAGCATGCACACCTGCATCTGTTCTTCCTGCACCAACAACCTCTATCTTTTCTTGAAAAATTGTACTAATTGCATTGTTCAATTTTTCTTGTACAGACATTGCATCTGGTTGAATTTGCCAACCATGATAATTTTTTCCATTGTAAGAAAGCTCTATAAAATATCTCAAGAAAATATGTTTTTTGAAGTCCTCAAAATTACGGAATTTATTTAGGTTTTCTTACTTTTGGTCTTCTTTGAACCGTTAAATTTTTCTTACTGTTTTTTAATGATAAAAATTTTACTATTATCTGATACTCATAGTTATATTGATGACCAAATTTTAAAGTTTGTAAAACAAGCAGATGAAGTATGGCATGCAGGAGATATTGGGAACTTAAATGTTACTGATACCATAAAAAAATTGAAACCTTTACGTGCCGTTTTTGGTAATATTGATGATAAGGATGCAAGAGCAGAATTCCCTTTAGACAACAAGTTTTCTTTAGAAGATGTTTCTGTTTGGATCACACATATTGGAGGATATCCTAATAAATATAACCAAAGAATTAAAGAGGAAATAAAAATAAATTCACCAAAAATTTTTATTTCTGGACATTCTCATATTTTAAAAGTACAGTATGATAAAAAATTAAATCTATTGCATTTAAATCCTGGTGCAGCTGGTAATCATGGTTTTCATAAAATTAGAACCATGCTACGTTTTGAATTACAAAAAGGAGAAATCAAAAATTTAGAAATTATAGAATTAGCTACACGTGGTTAAATGCTACTTTTTCTACAATTGGTAGTTTTATTGATATTCTTGTACCATTATTTAAAGAAGATTCTATCTTAAATTCTCCTTTCATCATTTGAATTCTGGCATCTATTTGATTAATTCCTAAACCGTCTTTAATATTAATAGAATTTTTATCAAAACCTACACCATCATCAGAAATAGTAATATATAACTTTTCGTTTTCTTCCTTAAACTCTATAAGTGCATTAGCTGCATTACTGTGTTTTAAAATATTATTTGCAAATTCTTGAGCTATATTGTAAACTTTGATTTCAAAATTCTGCTCATATCTTCTTATATTTTTAATATTAGTATCTATATTTAAAACTGAATTAGAATATTTTTCTGCAATATCTCTTATCGCAAACTTAAGTCCAAATTTTAGTAATACAGATGATACTAATGTATGAGACAAATCTCTAATTTTATGAGATGCTTCTAATATTATTTCTTGAGTTTTATCAATTTCTACAGGTGTACTTCCATTAAACTGCTTTCTTGTTGCTTGTAAATGAAGGTTTGCTGAAGACAATAAGGCACTTACACTATCATGCAAAGTTTCTGCAATTTGTTTCCTTTCAGATTCTTTTCCATCTAAAGTAGCATTTAAAATACGAATTTGAGATTCCGATTTTAACTTATCTAAATTTTGATTTTGGAGTAACTCTACCTGTGTTAATTCTAACGCTAAGTTATTTTGTTTTAAAGTCTTTAGCTTAATTTTATATGCTAATGATAAAATAATTATCAAGGCTATAATACCAATAATCCAAAAAATTCTTTGATCTTTTAGTCTTTTATTTTCTTCTCCCTGTAATAAAATTTGTTTTTTTACATCAAAATTGTATTTACTAGCTGCTTCCTCTATAATTCCATTAAATTCTGTTTCTCTTATATCTCCTTCAATTTCATAGGAAATTTCTTGAAAATCATACGCTTTATAATCCTTTAGCTTTCTCATTGCCCAAGCTAAATTAGAATATAAGTTTGCTTTTGTTTTAACTACTCTAGAATTTTTATCATTTTTAATTAATTCTAAAGCTTCTAAATATAATTCTTTAGATTTTTGATAATTTCCTTGCGATAAAAATATATTTCCTAAATTATTTAATGAATTTGCAGCGCTTAAATTATTATTATTTTTTTTGTGAATTTCAATTGAGCTTTTTGCATAATCCTCTGCTTTACCATAAACTGAATCTTGCTCATAAATACCTGAAAGATTATTGAAAGCACTAGCTTTTATGTTCTCAATTTTGATGTTTAGTGATGGGAAGTTTTCTAATTTTTCATAAAAGTATTTTGCACTATCCAAATAATGCCTTTTGTTATTTTCTTCTTGGGCTATTGATAGTTTTTGATAAGAACTTCCAACTCTTAATAGAGTTAATGCATAATCTATATCTGTAATCTTTGAGTTTCCATTTTCAATTATAGAAACATCAATTTGATTTAAAGACCTTTTATAATAAGATAAAGACTCCTCAAATTTATTTGTCCTTTCATAAATATTTGCAATCAGATGACGCAATTTATATGTCCAGTAAACATTTTTATCTTTTTCGCATTTATCTTTTAACTCTAAGGCTTTTTCAAGGCCAAGAGCATAGCTCTCTTTTTCTAATAATTTAATAATTTGATTATACTTAAATTCAATTAGTGAATCATTTTTAACATAAAATACTGAAGAAGTCTTTTTAATTAAGACTTCTTCAGTAACTAATGTTTTTTCTAAATTACTCGCTCGATTTGTGTTATAAGAAAGAAATAAGAGAATATATAAAATATTTTTCAAAAAATATGTTTTTATTAAAAGTCATCACCACCATTATCAACGATAACTCTTGGCTTTCTTATTAAAGTTGCTTCAGAAGATTTAGCATTTTTGTTCATCACATGATTTACAAAATCTACTCTTAAAATTCTTCCATCTTCACTTTCAAGTGTTCTAGAAAAATTTTTATCACCACCAATACCATCTTCTAAATGAACTTCATAAGTATTAATTTCTTCATTGTAAACAAAAGATACATCCACATTCTTCTTTACAGTAAAATCTAAATTATAAGTACCATCTTCGTTTTCCTCTATACCATAATCAGCTAGTTTTTTATTAATATTATTTTTACTTTGTAAAGTAATATTGTCATCTTCAATGGTAATAAATTTTTTATCATCAGTATTAGCATCAATAAAACCAACTTTTAATTTATTATTATCTATTAATACTTCTTGTGATGAAATTTTATTAGATTGACTATTACCATTAGATAAGAAGAATAATTTTGTATTATCTACTTCTGTCAAAACTCTATCTATTTGTGTATTATCAGTAGAATAAACTGAATACGCTCCAGTAGCATCTCTTTTAACCTTATATGTTTTTGACAAATTCATATTTTGATCTTCAGAAGGTAAAGATTCTTCATTAGAACAAGATGTAAAAACTAATGTAATGATTGTTGCTAGGGTTAAAAATTTAATTTTTTTCATGGAGGTAAATTTTAGATTGATTATATAATATTATTTAATTTAAAAAATAGGTTTCGTATTGCAAACAATAAATTATAGAAATTGGGGGATTTTAATAATTATTGGGGGACTTTTAACGAATTTGGGGATTTATATTATTTTGTGTTTCATTGCATACATTACCAAACCTACTACATTTTTTACTTTTAATTTTCTTAATAAACTTTTTCTATATGTTTTAACAGTGCTAGTTGCTAAATTAAGCGTGTTTGCAATTTCTGTTGTATTATATTCTTTTGATATTAACTTTAGTACTTTTAACTCTCTTTCAGTTAGCTCTTCTAATAGCTTATCTTCTGGCATTTCTCCTTCTGGCACTACTTTATGTCCAGATAAAATATTTATCAAATCTTTGTGAAGATCACTACTAAAATATTGCTCTCCTCTGTGAACTGCTTTTATTCCTTCTATTATGTGTTCGCCAGCATTGTTCTTTGTAATATATCCTCTACAACCAAGGCTTAACATTTCTTGAACAATTTTAACATCATCATAACTAGATAAAATAATAACTTTTTGTTTGATATTTCTTTGCTGGAAATATGTTAGAACTTCAATTCCATCTAAGACAGGCATTGTAATATCTAATATTAAAACATCTGCTTTATTATCCTTGTTATTGACCCAATCAATTACTTCTTTACCGTTTAAAGAGTAACCTATTGTTTCTATATCTTCGTCAGTATTTATAACAGCTATGATTCCTTCAATTAAAATCTTATGATCATCAGCTACATGAACGTATATCTTTTCTTTCATTATTACACTACAAATTTAAACTACTTATTAACTCTATACAATCCCCCTAAAGGGGGTATTTTCACCTCCCCCTAAAGGGGGAGTCGCCTCCCCCTTTAGGGGGAGGTGAAAATTTTAAAACACTAATTATCAATATATTAAAAAAAATATTTTTTTACCTCTTTTTTGGGTTTAAAAATTAATAAATTCAAATTCTTCCTAAAATGCAAAAAACCGAGAAAATTTCTCGGTTTTTTTTCGCACAAAATATACTACTAATAGTTTTATCGCAATCTGTCTACAGATTTTATAAGATCTTCATCCTTTTTAATAGCTTTATTTGCCAAAACAACAAGCAAAATAGCCAAAATTGGTAAGAACATCCCAATACCTTTCTCAGAAACTGATGTTTCTCCAGATAAATTTAGAGACAAATAAATCAACAAACCTAGTAAAAAAAGATTTATCATAATTATAATACGTCCAACAACAAATTGTAACTTTCTATTTTTAAATAAAAATATCGCTACTAATGATAATATTGCAGACATAATGAACATAAAAGGAATTACTTTTAAAGTAAAAACCTCTCTTGAAAACAAATCTACAACAAATATTTTTTCTTTAATTGTATTCCATAAATTAAATACGAAAATTAAACCTCCAGAAACTATAGAGGCTAAAAGTAAATATATTGTTTGTATCCTTTGAATCATATAAAAATATTATGGTACAAAAATAGAATTTCTTTTTTAAAAAAAGAAAACTTAAAAGTAAAAAAAAAAGTATATATTTGTAGGACAGTACCCACACAAAATATTGTATAGCACTATATACAATAAATTAAAAAATCAAATAAACAATTTTTTTAATATCTTATTTTAAGATTTATCATAACTTAACAACTATATAAATGTTCGAAATTTCTGAACTGAAAGCAAAAACTCTTGCTGACCTGCAAGTAATTGCAAAATCTATTGGACTTACTAAAACTAGCCAATTAAAAAAATTAGATTTAGTATATCAAATTTTAGATAGACAGGCAGCGAACCCTTCTTCTACAAAACAAGATACTGCTCCTACAGAAAAAATTACAACTGAAAAACCTAAAAGAAAAAGAGTTGTACAAAAGGTTAAAAACGAACCTAGCAAGGAGCCAGAAACTAAAAATGAAACTATTCCTGACGAAAATACTACACCAGTAAAAAAGCGTCCAGTTAGAAAAGTTATACAAAAGGTTCCTAAAAAAGAAGAAAGAACGGAAGTTTTACAAAATAAAACTGAAGATTCTTCTGAAAACGCTGTTGAACCTAAAAAAAATAAACCAAGAGCTGTAAAAACGGACTCTAAAGATTCTAAAGAACAGAAACCTGTTCATAAAAATCAGCCGAGAAATAATCCGCCAAGGAATCCTAATCAGCAGAAAGTTAAAAACACTAATCAGCAAAATAAGCCGAACAATAGTAGAAGTAATGGAAATAAATCTAGCAATAGATATAGAGATCCAGATTTTGAATTTGATGGTATTATAGAGAGTGAAGGTGTTTTAGAAATGATGCCTGATGGTTATGGTTTTTTACGTTCTTCTGATTATAATTATTTATCTTCTCCTGATGATATTTACGTTTCTCAATCTCAAATTAAATTATTTGGATTAAAAACTGGTGATACTGTTAGAGGAAATGTAAGACCACCTAAAGAAGGTGAAAAATATTTCCCATTAATTAGAGTCTCTAAAATTAATGGATTAAACCCAAATATTGTTAGAGATCGTGTTTCTTTCGAACATTTAACACCTTTATTTCCTCAAGAAAAATTCAATTTAGCAGAAAAAGGAAGTTCTTTATCAACAAGAATTATCGATTTATTTTCTCCTATTGGAAAAGGACAAAGAGGAATGATTGTTGCCCAACCAAAAACAGGTAAAACAATGTTATTAAAGGATATTGCTAAAGCAATTGCACAGAATCATCCAGAAGTTTATCAAATTGTATTATTGATTGATGAACGTCCTGAAGAAGTAACAGACATGCAAAGGAGTGTTCGTGGAGAAGTTGTTGCTTCTACTTTTGATGAGCCTGCAGACAAACATGTACGTGTTGCAAACATTGTATTAGAAAAAGCAAAACGTTTGGTAGAATGTGGACATGATGTGGTAATTCTTTTAGATTCCATAACACGTTTGGCAAGAGCTTATAATACTGTTGCACCAGCATCTGGAAAAATACTTTCTGGAGGTATAGATGCAAATGCATTACACAAACCAAAACGTTTCTTTGGAGCTGCAAGAAATATCGAAAATGGTGGTTCTTTAACCATTATTGCAACTGCTCTTACAGAAACTGGTTCTAAAATGGACGAAGTTATCTTCGAAGAATTTAAAGGAACAGGAAACATGGAACTACAGTTAGATAGAAACATTTCTAATAGACGTATTTATCCTGCTATCGATTTAATTAAATCTTCTACAAGAAGAGATGATTTATTATTAGATGAAAAAACTGTGCAAAGAATGTGGATTTTAAGAAAGTATCTTGCAGATATGAATCCTATTGAAGCGATGGAATTTATCAATGATAAAATAAAGTTTTCTAAAAATAATGATGAGTTTTTAATTTCTATGAGAGGATAAGAATCTCTTAAAATTAGAAACAATTAATATGTAAAGCCTTTTTGAGAAATCAAAAAGGCTTTATTTTTTTGCCTTTTTATTCCAATAAAGATGAAGGTTTATTTCATTTTGAATAAAAAATATACATTCATTCAATAAAAGGAGAACTCGATTTTAAAAAAGGTAACTTAATATTGCCTGAAAGATTATTAGTTTTTCTCATATTACATTTACAAAATAGAAGTCTTATTTATTAGCAGGAAAAACACGTTTTAAACAAGTGTTTTATACTGTTTGAGAAAACATCAACCTATTTGTTGATGATTATAAAATGAGTAAAGCTGATTAACCCTAGTGTAGATTAGTATAGATATAAACGTTATAATAAATTATTCAATTTATATTGATACTTTTTTATTTTTAAATAATAAGCAAAAAAAATCCGTTCAAAAATTGAACGGATTTTATAAACTATAAGAAGTTAAAGCTCATTAATTTGTATACATTAATGCTCTGTTATCTTCTATTTCTGATGAATTTTTTATTGCCTCATACATTTTAAAAGTAGAGCTTTTTCTACTTTCTGCAATTCTTTTTCTACTTGCGTCATAATTTGGCAAAGCAGTTGGCTTTTCTTTATTAGTTACTTTAAAAGCATAAACTCCTCTGCTTCCTTCAATTGAATTGTATAATTTATTAATTTCTGCATTATACATAGCTCCTACTATTTTAGGCTCTACTCCAACTCCAGAAAGTGTTGGGCTTTTTAAAGTTATATTGCTTGCAGTTCTAATACTTGTATTGTTAGCTTTTGCAATACCTTCTAAATCAGCTCCATTTAATTTGTCTTTAAGCATTGCTGCTTTCTTTTCATTTGTTAAGATAGGTCTTACTGTACTTGTTGCTTTTTCTACAGACATTAAACCTTTTTCTGCTGAATTAGTAACATAAGCTACAACATAACTACCTTCTAAATCAAAACGTTTAAAATCGTTTACATTAGTATCGCTGCTAAATGCCCAGCTAACTATTTGTCTTTGATTTCCAATACCAGGTATGTTTTCGTCTAAAGATTTTAAACCTACAACTGGTCTTGGTGTATAGTTTTTTTCTGTAACAACCTCAAAATATTTATTTTCTTTAGATACTGCTAAAGCAAACTCTTCTGCTGTTCTAAACATTTCATTTTCTGTTGCTTCAGAAGGAACGATTGTAGTACTATAAGTAGCTAATTTTAAAACTTTTTGATTGTTCTTTTGATCATCAATCTTAATAATATGAAAACCAAATGGAGTCTTTACAACACCAATATCTCCTTTTTTACCTGTAAAAGCATAATCTCTAAAAGCAGGAGTCATTCTACTATAATTAAACCAATCTAAATCCCCCTCTTTTGCTCCAGAACCTAAATCCGATGAAAATTCTTTAGCTAATTCTCCAAATTTATTAGCACTTCTCTTCACAACATTTAATAAACTATCAGCTAATTTCTTTGCTTCTTCTTCAGTTCTAGTAACATCTGGTGCAACTCTTTGAGAACCAGCAAAAGGAATTAATATATGACTTGCTTTTACAGAGTCTGGCATTTGTGCAACTTCTAAAACTTTAGAAATTTTAAAAGCGTTTTTATCTTTATATGGCCCAACTACATCTCCTTCATTACCTTCAAATAACTGATTTGCAATTTCTTGATTTACAGAACTTTTGAACTGAAAGTTAGGATTTAAATTTGAATCTGAATTATTTTCTGATAAAAATATAGCATCGTTTTTAGAAGCTTTAAAATCTTCAATTAAAGAAACCATATTATTTTTTATAGCTTGCTCATCTTCTGCAGATGGAGTAATATTAAATTGAACATAAGATATATCTCTTGAAGCTTCAACTTTAAATTGATCTGCATTTTCTTTGATATACGCTTCTACTTCAGATTTTTTAATTTTAACTAAGCTATCTGCGATTGATGTGAAAGGAACATATACAAATTGTGCATTTAATTTTACATTATCAATCATGTATTCTGCTTCACCTTCTTTTAAAGAAGCTCCTAAACCTGCAGTTACTAAATTATTATAAGTATTTCTTTCTGAATTATCTCTAATTTGGTTCATGTAAGCAGACCACTGAGACCATAATTCTGTTTTGTTTTCTTTTTCTGTTGCTAAAAATTGTTTGAATTTAGCTTCATCAAATAAACCTGCTTCATTTTGGTATTCAGGATTAGTTTGTACAAATTGCGAATTCACAACTTCATTCCAGATATCTGCTTCACCAATTGTGATACCAGCTTCTTCTAATTGATTTTTGTATATTTTTTTTCTTACAATATTATCCCAAACTGTTTTTGCAGCTTGCATTTCAGATACTTGTCCTCCAGATTGTTGTTTGTAAGCTTCTAATTCGTTAGCAAATTCTTGTCTAGAAATAGCTTCACCATTTATCTCACCAATTTCATTTACTTTGCTCGAATCGAAAAAATCACCAAGTGTTGATGGATCTAATACAAACGCAAAAAGTGCTAATCCAATAATTATAATTAAGAACATTGAGCGTTCTCTAATTTTTGATAAAACTGCCATACTAATTTTAATTTAATTTCAGTTGGCGAATATACGGTTTTTGGTTTTAATATTGCAACCCATTTTTTACTTATTAGAAGCGAGTTAGGTACATTTTTTTCAACCAAAAAAAAAAGAATGCTATTTAGTCTGTTTGGTTGGATATTTTAAGGGATACTTCATCAATTTTTGCTCCACTCATCTTCAAGATTTTGATTTCAAAACTCTCTAAATCTATCAATTCTTTTTCTTCAGGAATATTTTCTGTGTGTTCTATAATAAAGCCTCCTAAAGTTTCGTAAGCTTCTGATTTTGGTATATTTAAATCGTATTCTTCATTTAAATAATCAATTTCTAATCTTGCTGAAAAATTAAATTTCGATTCGCTAATTTTCTCTTCTAAAAATTCTTGAGAATCATGCTCATCTTCTATTTCTCCAAACAATTCTTCTACAATATCTTCTACAGTAATCATCCCAGAAGTTCCTCCATATTCATCAATAACAACAGCTACACTTTTACGTTTTTTCATCAACGAATTTAGAATATCATTAATCATCATAGATTCTGGTACGAATTCTAAAGGCAATAAAATAGATTTTATAGTTTTTGGTTTTTTAAACAATTCGAAAGCATTCACATAACCAACAACATCATCTAAAGAAGTTTTATAAACCAAAATTTTTGATAAGCCAGTATTGATAAACGTGTTTTTTAAATTGGTTACAGTTTCATGCATTTCAACAGAAACAATTTCTGTTCTTGGCACCATTACTTCTCTCGCTTTTACATTTTGAAACTCTAAAGCATTTTGAAATATTTGGATTTCAGAATCCATTTCATTATCATCATTCCCAGAATCTAACTGTTCATTAATGTAAATACCCAATTCCTCTTTACTAAATTCCGTTTGTTGTTCATCTGCATTCGTTTTAAAAAATACACGTAGAAAAAAATCGGAAATTAAGGTAATAAATTCAGAGAAGAAATGAAATACATAATAGAATATATAAGCAGGAACAGCAAAAATCTTTAAAACTTCGTTTGCGTAAATTCTAAAAATTGCTTTTGGTAAAAACTCTGCTGTTACCAAAATTACAATGGTAGAAATTATAGTTTGAATTAATAATACAGAAAAGTCATTAAATGTTTCAATTGGTAAAAACCTAATGAGCAATTCGCCCATATAATAACTATAAATTACTAAAGAAATATTATTACCAACCAACATAGTTGTAATAAATTTCGATGATTTTTGGGTAATTATTGTTAAGATTTTAGGAATAAAACCTTCTCTTTTTTTCTCTAACTCAATATGCATTTTATTGGCAGAAACAAATGCAATTTCCATACCTGAAAAAAATGCAGATAGCAAAATTGAGATGACAACAATAATGAGTTCAACCTCCATTATATATATTGGTTATTACTTTTTTTGGTTATTTTGATTGTTTCTTTTTTCAACTTTTTTTCTAAAGTGTCTTTTGAAGAAAAATACTAATGTAATAAAAACGCCAAAGATTAGGAAGAAATAGGCTCTATTCCTATCTATATTCCATTGTACAAAAGTTTCCACTAAACAAATAAAAGCAATCATTAAATATCCATACTGAAAAAATTTCCAAATTCTATTCATAATTTAATCTTCTTTAGTTTCTAATTTTCCTGTTGTTTTTTTTGCAAGATGTTTCGATAAATCATCTTTAGACTCAAAACCAATACCAAAAATAGTATCGTTTTCTTTTGTCAACTTAAATGCTTTTTCTGAAACAAAGTATTTTGTTTGTTCGTCCCAAAATAATTGTTCTGTTTCTAATCTAGATTTATCTGTATGATTGATAACAATTACATTTCCTTTAATTTCTGATATAGATGTTTTTGCATAAGAAATTGCGTAATTACCAGTAATTGTAATGGAATCTTTTCCTTTATTCTCAAAATTGATAATTTTTATCCCTGAAGGAAACTCACTATAAGGATGTTCTTCTCTATTACTAAAGTCTAACATTTTAGGAGTAATCAATTTAGAAGTAATTCTACCAGAATCTTTATATACATGATACGCATCTGTAGAAGTACCAACTGGCAAATTTTTATCAGCCAAAAAATCTCTTGCTTTTTGCGTATTATTTGTACATGCAAAAAGCATTGCTGTTACAAATAGAACAGCAATGCTTTTTGTTATTATAGAATATGTTTTGTTATAATTAATCACTAGATGCTATTGTTACAGTTTCTCCTATCCAACACTTAATTGTATATGATTGGCCAATTGTTTTACTTGCTGTAAAAATAACCTTTTTAGTTGGTAAACTTCCTTTATAAGATGCAATATATCTAGAAGCTAAAGAATAAATACTTGGATCTACAGAAGCTGCCTTTTGCGCTTGTCTCATTGCTGCTGCATATACCATTCTTTTTTCAAACTCATCATCTCCACAATTATTTGCGCTAGATGCATATAATCTACCAATTAATAAATATGCTTTTCCTGAATTAGGATTAAATTTCAATGCTTCTCTTGCTAGGTTTCTAGCACTCGATAATTGACCTCTAGATTGTGCAGCTTGTGCAAATTTTAATTTATAGTTTGCTTTTTTAAGAGGATCTGTTTCTAAATCAAAAGACTTTTGTCTCATTTCAATAGCTCCTTTAGAGTCTCCATTATTTTCTAACACGTTTGCTAAGAAAGCATATGCTTCTGGTGATGGAGATGCTTCTGCATACGCTTTTGCTAATTCTGCGTATAAAGGATCATCTTGACATTCTTTATAAAACATTCTAGAAACAGCTCTTTTTAACCAACTTACATTACCTCTATTCGCATCAAAATCTCTTCTATATAAAGGAACTAAACGCTCACAAGTTGCTAAGTCAGATATCATTCTATCCAAGCCACCTTCAATTTGACCTAATGCTTTAGAGTTTGTTTTGTATGCATTTAAATTTCTTGCTTCTCTTTTATCTAAAACTCTTGTAGAATCTGATAATTCTAAAATTTTCTTAGCATAACCATCTAATTTTTCTCCTACAGATTCCACAACATCATCATATGTATCAAATACTAATTGAGGGTTTGAATCTTTATTTCTATCAGTTACTCCTTGAAAGTAAATATATAAGTTCTTTACACCCATTCTTGTTGGATCTAAATTATATGCTTTATCTAAAAGACCAAAAACCTCATCATCAGTTCCTAGTTTGTTTTCTATCAAATATTCAGCATAATCACTATGAACTTTTGCAGGATCTACATCAGGAAAATATTGTAGTCTTTGTTCAAAAACTCTTTTTACTAAAGCAGGATCTTTTTTAAAAGTTTCTGCCAAATAAGAACCTTGCTTGTATATATTTACAGATAAATCTTGGCAATTATCCATTAAATAAATCCAATGAGTATAAGCATCCTCATATTTTTTTGATTGATAATCTCCTCTAAAATAATTGTATTTTTCAACACAATCTCTGTTTGCATCATCTTGTTGTGCATTGGTCTTTGCAGATACAAAAAATATAGTAGCTGCTAATAAAAACGTTATTTTCTTCATTTTGATAGTTTTTGTTAATCTATTTTTCTTTTTACGAACCAATTTGTATCTGTCAAAGATAAACTTAATCTAAAATTAAAATAATTTTCTTGAATCAAGTTATTTTCTACGGTTCCTCTTTTACCAAATTCAAATCCCATATTTACTGTGGATAATCTCTTTAGTGGTAAACCTAAACCAAAAGATATGCCAAAGTCATTTATTTCTGTAAAATTCGAAGTATTTCCTGTTCCATCAACCAATAAACCTGTGTTTTCATAACGTACACCAGCCCTATAAGTTACTCTCTCCCAATAAGATGAAATAGAATTAATTTTAGGTAAATAAAAACCACCTAAAGATATTCTATTTGAATTACCATATCTGTAAGCTCCAGTTGTATTTGTTAATAAATCTGTAGAACCTATTGCACTTTGACTTTCGTACTCAACACCTGCATACCATTTGTCGAATTTACCAAGACCAACTCCAAAGTTAGTTTTCAAGGGTAAATTAAACTCTCCATCAATTAAAGTAGATGAAATTGTATCTCTAGGACTTTCTGAGCCAGCACCTGTATATCTGAATGAGTATAGATAGTCATTACCTTCTACATTTAAACTATTGCCAAGCTTTGCTGTTGCACCAGCAGTCAGAGTCATTTTATTTTCTAATTCTTTTTGGTATTGTGCTCCAAACTTTACAGAAGTTCCTCTTATATTAATAACCTCATTATATTTGGTAGCTAGAGAAACATTAGCTCTTTGATTTATAATACTATTTTCTATATCTCCAAAACTAAAATCGGCTTCTACACCTAAAGACAAACCTTCATATACTTTAATTCCAAAACTACCATAGAACCTATTTACACCTCCATTACCAGTGTAAGAAGAAGCTTCAGTAATTACATCGTTCACTGTAACTGTGTTCGATAAAGAATACCCAACAGCAGAAACTGGTTGTAAACCAAAAGAAAGGCCTGCATTTTTACCAACTGGAAAAGCTAAAGCTAAATAAGATAAACTTGTGGAAACACTATTTTGTTCTGTAGTTCCGCTTTTAACTGTTAAATCGCTATTTAACAAACCAACAGCATATGTTGTATACCTTAAATCTGCAAACGCTGCAGGGTTTGAAAAATTTAAATATTTGTAATGGCTAAATGCCACACCAATACCTCCCATTGAATTTTGCTCAACAGTTTTAGGACTAAATTGATCTCCAATTCCGAAATAAGAATAAGGAGAAGAACTTGTTCTTTGTGCTATAAAATTTACAGAATTTAATAGTAAAAGAATTACTACGATACTTCTAATCATTTGCTTTTGTTAAAAATCAATATTTCATTTAATCCTTCTAGGAGAAAATTTTGATTGGCAAATATGCTACTTTTTAATTGTTTTGACAAGAAATATGTATCACCTCCTGTTAAAACAACTGTTAAATCTAAATATTTTTTTCTGTATTGATTTATAACACCATCAATTTCTTGAATAACACCATTTACAACTCCTGAGTTTATGCTTTCATTTGTACTATTACCAACAAAATTTTCGGGTTTATGAATTGTAAGTAGAGGAAGTTTAGATGTAAATTTATGAAGTGATTTGTACCTCATTTCTACTCCAGGCGAAATTGCGCCTCCTAAATATTCACCATTTTTAGTTAAAAAATCGAAAGTTATGCAAGTTCCTGCATCAATAATTAAGACATTTTTCTTCGGATATTTTACAAAAGCGCCAAAAACCAGTGCAATTCTATCTACACCCAACGTAGTTGGAGTTGCATATAAGTTCTGAAAAGGGATTTCAAGATTCGACGAAACAAACATAATTTCGACTAAATTTTGTAGTTTTTCAATCTTCTTTACTGATAAAAGCGCCACACTTGATGCAATTGCTCTTGTAATTTTATATTTTTTAATTATTTTTTTTATTTCTGATACAATTTTTATTTTATCAAAAACCACGAAATCAACTATTGTATCTTCCTCAAAAACAGCAACTTTTACTCTTGTATTACCAACATCTATAACTAAATTCATTTTCTTTTTTTAGGAAATTCAAAAATACAATGAAATTTTTATTAATTTTATTTAGGAGATGTCAAAAAACGTATTATATTTGCATCCGCTAACGGTAATATTAATGGTACCTTAGCTCAGTTGGTAGAGCAAAGGACTGAAAATCCTTGTGTCCCTGGTTCGATTCCTGGAGGTACCACTTAAAACCCGAACAATTTTTGTTCGGGTTTTTTTATGCTTTAAACTATTTTAAGATATCTTTTATAATTTTTAAATGATGATTTGTATGCATTCCAAAAAACTTAATGGTTTGCTTTTTATTTAAATGATTAAAATAAGGATGCTCAAAAAAATGATTTTCATCTAATTCATCCATAAACTTTAAGTTACTTTTTACTTCCTCTAGCTGATTTTTAATAGCAACAGTTTCGATAATTTCTGGTGGCAAGACTCTTTTAGGTGATTTGGCTTTTCCCCTAGGAAACTTACCTAACGTAAATGTTATAAAGCGTAAACTATTAAATTTTTTCTTGTAAAGTTTTGGATCCGAATTTTTGATTGCAAATAAAACACTATTTAAAACTTTTAAAGAATGATCTAAATGCCAACCAACAGTAGCTTTCGATACTTTTAAATTTTTACGATCTTTAAACTGAATGGAATCTTCTATAAATTTTAATTCTTTTTCTAACATCTGATGATTTTATCTCTAATTATTATTTAAAATATTTTCGGTAGTCAATCTCAAAAATATACTTTTTAAAAAGAACCTCTTTGAATATACTCACTAAGTTTAGAATTAGGATTTGATTTATCAATAGAAAACTAGAACATTTCGTTGAATCATCACTTTAACAAAAAAACTTATTTATATCAACAAAAAAAACTCTAGCATAAAGCTAGAGTTTCTGTGTTTTAAAACATCAAATGAAAAATTAAATTACATTCAATATTAATTAAAATAACCATATAATTGATAGGCAAATAAAAGCAAACCAATCAAAATTAAATAGGTATTTGCAGCTTTATAAAAAGCTTGATAGCTTTCTTTTTTCTGCCATTTTGTAATGATAAAAACAATAGGAATTAAAGCTAAAATCTGCCCTACTTCTACTCCTAAATTAAAGCTCAATATTTTTAATAAAAACTGTTCAGAGCCAATTGCAAAAGACTGTAACCTTGTTGCTAATCCAAAACCGTGAATTAAACCAAACAAAAAAACCATCAACAATAAATTGGGCGATTTTACTTTTAGCTTCTTAAAACCACCTAGATTTTCAAATCCTTTGTAAAAAACACTTAAAGCAATTACAGCATCAACTAAATGTTCATTTGCAGTAATACCTAGATAACTTGCACCTGTTAAAGTGATGCAATGCCCAATTGTAAAAACTGTGATAAATTTTACAATATCCTTAAAACTTGACAGATAAAAAACGACACCCGCTAAAAAAAGTAAGTGGTCATAACCTGTAAGCATATGTTTTGCACCAACATAAATAAAGGAAAACAAACCTCCACTATTTAAAATTCCTTGGTCTGCAGAACTAACATCATGTGCAAAAAGTACACTTGGAAAAATCAAAAATAAAAATACTCCTAATCCTTTAAATATCGACTTCATATTATTTTTTTCGATTGAACCAAAAGAATAAAATAGCCACAACAACTGCACTTAAAACCCAGAAAAGATAAGAAGGAATCCCTTCTTCTTCATGAGAATGATCTGCTATTTCTGATTGAGAATGACTGTGTTTTGTTTCGAAAGTTAAAGTTGCCCAATTAGATTCGTGCGTTATACCTTCTTCCTCTGATGTTACTAAATTAATCGTTCTTAGAAACCAAATTCCATCATTGGTTAGAGTTACATCAATAATTCCTTCTGAATCTGTTCTTAATTGCTGACCAGTTGTATGTGTATGGTTTTCATCACTTTTATTATGTTGATGATCTTCGTTTTCATGAGCATGCTCTTTTTCATCTGAATGAGAATGAGTTTCTCCATTTGCATGAGCATGTTCTTTTTCATCTGAATGAGAATGAGTCTCTCCATTTGAATGAGTATGCTCTTTTTTATCAGAATGTGAATGAGTTTCTCCATTTGCATGAGTA
>CAXBPL010000048.1:0-19465 GCA_963977615.1 uncultured Polaribacter sp.
TACCCACATAAAATTCTACATAATCTGTTCCTAACAATGGAAGGAAATCTTGTGCGCCTTCAAATATTTTTTCTAATCCGTAATTTACCGATTTTATTTCTTTACTCATTTTATTTGTTTTTTAGACCTAACAAATTTTAAAAACCTGTTAGGTGTTTATCGTTTATAAAGTAGCTATTTTATTTCCTAAAGCAATCTGTTTGTAAACAGGTTTAGCCCAGATTGAAACGACATCCTTTTTTCTTTTTCAGAAAAAAGATATAGTGGAAAGCTGGAAATAGCTCCTAATAATTATTATTTTAATGAACTTTTTTTACCACATAGAAACATAGAAAACATAGTTTTACGTTCGAGTGTTTCTTCCTGGAGCTTGCATTGAGCGAAGTCGAAATGGGAAGATTAAGAAGGGCTATCCAACCAAGATTTATAATACTCTTCATCAGCAATTTTCATAGCTTCTTCTGTAACTTGTAAAGGTTTAAAAGTATCAACCATAACTGCTAATTCTCCAGTTTTAGTTTTTCCAATACTTTTTTCTGCAGTTCCTGGGTGTGGACCATGAGGAATACCTGCTGGATGCAAAGAAATATGACCTTGATCGATATCGTTTCTGCTCATAAAATCACCATCTACATAATATAAAACTTCGTCTGAATCGATATTACTGTGACTGTAAGGTGCAGGAATTGAATCTGGATGATAATCATACATTCTAGGTACAAAACTGCAAATTACAAAGGCATTTGTTTCAAAAGTTTGATGCACTGGAGGTGGTTGATGAATTCTACCTGTAATTGGCTCAAAATCGTGAATTGAAAATGCATACGGAAAATTATAACCATCATAACCAACTACATCAAATGGATGAGAAGCGTACGTCATTTCTATAATTTCGCCTTGTTTTTTTACTTTGATCAAAAAATCTCCTAACTCATTATACGTTTCTAATTCGTAAGGTCTTCTTAAATCTCGTTCACAAAAAGGCGAATGTTCTAATAGTTGACCAAAATAATTTCTGTAACGTTTTGGTGTGTAAACAGGACTGTAAGATTCTACTATAAAAAGTCTGTTATTTTCATCATCGAAATCTAATTTGTAGATAATTCCACGTGGAATTACTAAATAATCTCCGTATTTAAAATCGATATTTCCAAGATGTGTTCTTAATTTTCCTGTTCCTTTATGAATGAAAATTACTTCATCTGCATCAGAATTTTTATAAAAATAATCTGTGGTAGATTGTTTTGGAGCCGCTAAAATAATATTACAATCAGAGTTAGTTAAAACGATTTTTCTACTTTCTAAATAATCGTTTTCTGGTGGAACTTGAAATCCAATAAACTTGTAAGATTGAATATTATTTGCTTTTGCAATTTTTGGTTTTACAGAATATTGTTTCCCAATTTTTTTGACCATTGTTGGTCTGTATTCGTGATACGAATTGGTAGACATTCCATCGAAACCAATAGTACCAAACAATTGTTCGTAATATAAACTACCGTCTTTTTTACGAAACTGTGTGTGTCTTTTTGGTGGGATTTTCCCTAATTGATGATAAAAAGGCATAAAATGTGTTTAATTGTTGAACTGTTAAAATCGTTTATTTGATTGCTGAATTATAAAACCTGTTAATGAGATTCTGAAACCAGTTCAGAATGACAATCTTATTCAGGGTGACAAGAAGTTGCCATTATTCTGGATTTCGTTTTATTAAAAACTTTAGATGTATTAATAAGTCTTGAAACATTTCAATCGATTTCGTGATGAAAACAAAGATACAAAAAGCGATTCACAAATACTTATTCAAATATTAGGATATAAAAAAACCGAAACTTTTTAGTTTCGGTTTTTAAATTTAATAAATGTTAATTACTTAAATTGAGTTTAAATAGTTTACTATTTTTAACAAATCTTTCCTATTATTTACATTTAACTTATTTCTTTTCATAAAATCTTTTATGTTACTAGGTTTATTTTGTAAAAAAGAGAAAAAATCTTCGTTTTTAGAAGGAACTTCAAAAATTTCTTTATCAATCTTTATATATAATTTATCGCTCTTTCTTATAAAATTCGGTTCTATGCTTTTGTCGTAGGAAGATGTTTGTTTTTTTCCTTTCTTGAATTCAACAATTTTTCTTACCAATAATTTTACATTTCTATTGTCCAATACTTCAAAATACTGAAGTTTTCCATTGAAATTAACAACTTGAAAGTAATTAGAAGAGTTTTTAAAGTATATTTTTTGACCAATTTCTTTTTCTAATGTATATACTTTACCATCTTTTTCAAACTCCATTTCATCTGTAAAAATATTATACTTCAGTTTAAACAACTCTGAATTACCATCTATTTTTGCTGATAAATATTCTGGAGATAAATACATTTTTGGAGTAATGCTATTTAGTATTTCAGAATTATTTACATCTTTAAATGATGTCGATGTTAGTGATTGTCCTGGTGCCAAAGCCGGAAAATAAAAATTTCTATCTGAAGAATAGTATTGAGAAAAAACTGTTGTTGCTAAACAAATAAAAATAATGGTTAAATTTGAAGATAATGTTTTCATAATTTTTAATTTAAGGTATGTTAGTTATTATAAAAAAAATATAATTTATTATAATCAAAAATCACACCAAAGTAAAAATTTTAATTAAGATTACTCTGTTGGTAATCTTTCATCAATCATTTTTAATGGCATGTCTCCCATTAAATCAAAAATATCAATGATACTTCTTACTGTATCTTCTTCTTCTACTTGCTCATTAACAAACCACTGTAAAAATACTTCTGATGCAAAATCGTCTGCATTTCTTGCTGCTTTAAAACATTTGTAAATTGCTTGAGTTACTTGTATTTCTTGATCTAAAGATTTTTCAAAGATTTCTCTTAACCCTTCAAATTCGTTATTAACTTCTGGAATTGCTGGCGAAAGTGCTGCTCCACCTGCATCATTTACAAAATTGAAAATTTTCATTCCATGTGCTCTTTCTTCTTCTGCTTGCTTATAGAAAAATGCTTTACTATTTACCAATTCTCTTTGGTCACACCAAGAAGCCATTGCTAAATAAGATGCAGATGCATGCATTTCTAATGCTATTTGTTCGTTTAACAAATCCATAACTTCTGTGTTAATGGTCATTTGTCTTCTTATGGCTGTTTTCATATTTTCTAAAATTTAAAATACAAAGATACAGGAAATAAAGAGTGATTTTGATGCTGAAAAATGATTTAAAGACAGTCTAAATAAAGATATTTTCCGATTAAAAATCAGAAAAACAGTACCCTAATTCTTCTTTTAAATCTAATAATTTCGGAATTTCTAAAAAAACCAAATGTTTTCTATCAGCAATAAATAACAACACAAAATTTTCATTTTCAATGATGTTCTCTAAATTTTCTGCTGATGTTAAAAGATTTACTTTATTCCTTAATTGAAGTACTTGTGGAAAAGTAAGTGTCATCACTTTTTCATCTATCTTTAATTGATAGTTGCAAAAAGTATGTTTTTTAAGTTGAATATTGAAAGTTACGTCACTTAATATTTCCATGGCGCAAATCTAATTATTATTTAGAATAAATAAAAACAATAATTCATAAAAATTTACTTTTTGATTGATAAAAGTTTTTAAACGAAATGGTCAACTCCAAATAATTTTATATAAAGGCGTAAAAGCTACAATCAAAATCAAGATATAAACTAAGGTTTTAGTAAATGTGGATGCTGTTTTTTCTGCTAAAATAAAATTTGCATCCAAATTATTTGATTGAAGTAATATGTCTTTAGATTGATAAAGTGGATTATCAAATTTTGGTTTAGAATTATTACTTTTTGGGATTTTATGGTAATATAAAAATAAGATTGAGACAAGGATAAATGAAGCTAATGCAAAGATTGATAAATCATAAAATGATAATGACTTAGAAACAAGGTCACCACATAATAATTCTAATAAATTATTTTCAATCATAACATTAATTTTTATCTAAAATAAGAAAATTAAATCAAAAGACCTGTCAGGTTTTAAAATAGCAATTCGCCCTATTTGTCATTTCGACCTTTTGGGAGAAATCCTATAATTTTAAAATTAAAAAACAAAAACTTTATGAGATTTCTCCCTTTGATTGAAAAGAAAAAATTGTAAGTATTCATTTTCACTTTAATTGATAAAAAACCCTTCATATTTTTAAAATATGAAGGGTCTGAATTCAATTATTAATAACATTAGATTCTGAAACGAGTTCAGAATGACAGTTAACACTGTTACTCAATCTTTTTAATCACAGCTTTTGGTGCTTCCTTTCTGGTTCCATCAAAACCATCTACGCCACCAACTGTTGTATATTTCATTACGTATTTTTTATCTGGAAAAATACGTTGATACGCACTTTGACACATTAAAGTCGCTTCATGGAAACCACAAAGAATTAATTTTAATTTTCCTGGATAGGTATTTACATCTCCAATTGCGTAAATTCCTGGAATATTTGTTTGATAATCTAACGCGTTATTTACTTTAATCGCATTTTTTTCTATTTCTAATCCCCAATTTGCAATCGGTCCTAATTTAGGTGATAAACCAAAAAGCGGAATAAAATGATCGGTTTCAATTGTAAATGCTTCTCCTCCTTTTTGTACCACTGAAACTCCTTCTACTTTATCAGTTCCAACAATTCCTTTTACTTCTGCAGGAGTTATCATAGTGATTTTACCTGCATCTTTTAATTCCTGAACTTTATCTACAGAATCTAAAGCACCTCTAAATTCGTTTCTTCTATGAATTAACGTTACTGAAGATGCAACCTCTGTTAAAAATATTGCCCAATCTAAAGCTGAATCTCCACCTCCAGAAATCACTACTTTTTTATCTCTGTAAAATTCTGGATCACGTATAATATATTCAACACCTTTATCTTCAAAATTGGCAATGTTAGGAATTGGTGGTTTTCTTGGCTCAAAAGAACCTAAACCTCCAGCAATTGCAACAACTTTTGCATGGTGTTTTGTGCCTTTATTAGTAGTTACTATAAAAGTTTCATCTTCTTGCTTTTCGATAGTTTCTGCACGTTCTCCTAAAGTAAATCCTGGTTCAAATTGTTTAATTTGTTCCATTAATTTATCCGTTAAATCGCCTGCTAAAATTTCTGGATATGCAGGAATGTCATAAATAGGTTTCTTCGGATAAATTTCTGAACATTGACCTCCTGCTTGTGGTAAAGCATCTATTAAATGACAACGCAGTTTTAATAATCCTGCTTCAAAAACGGTGAATAATCCTGTGGGTCCTGCACCAATAATTAAAATATCTGTTGTAATCATTTTTTTATTTTTTAAAACCTCACAAGTTTTTAAGCTTGTAAGGTTTTTTTTTATTTTCTTAATTGCGTTAGGGATTGTAGTGACATCCTTTTTTGTTTTTCTCAAAAAAGATATAACGAAAAGCCCGACCTTTTTAGGGAACGCCCAAAAATATAGTTTTCTAATAGTTTAAAAGCTGACTTTTATCAGTTTAGGCTACGTTTATAACTTCTTGAATTTGTGGAGCATATTTTTTTATGGTTGCTTCCACTCCGTTTTTCAACGTCATTTGATTTACGGAACATCCCATACAAGCACCTTCTAACTGCACTCTTACAATAGCATCTTCTATGGAAAGCAACTTGATATTGCCTCCATCACTCACTAAAAAAGGGCGAATTTCTTCTAACGCCTTTTCTACATTATCTTGTGTTTCTTGTGCTGTCATAATTTATTTTTTTACTGAGCTACATCCGCTCATTGTTGTAATTCTTACAACTTCTGTTGGTGGCAAATTCTCGTTTCTTTTTAACAATTCAGCAAGCATTTCTTTTGTAATGTCATTAAAAGATTGCTCTAAAACTGTGCCTTCTTGTAATGCTACAGGATGCCCAACATCTCCTGCTTCTCTAATACTTTGTACTAAAGGAATTTCGCCTAAAAACTTGGTTTTAATATCTTCTGCTAAATTTTTTGCACCATCTTTTCCGAAAATATAATATTTATTATCTGGCAATTCTTCTGGTGTAAAATATGCCATATTTTCGATAATTCCTAAAACTGGAACTTTTATGCTTTCTTGTTGAAACATGGCAACACCTTTTTTAGCATCTGCCAACGCAATATTTTGAGGTGTAGAAACTACAACTGCGCCATTTATGGGTAAGGCTTGCACTATTGATAAATGCACATCTCCTGTTCCTGGAGGTAAATCGATTAAAAGAAAATCTAATTCGCCCCAATCTGCATCAAAAATTAATTGCTTTAAAGCTTTAGATGCCATTGGTCCACGCCAAATTACAGCTTGATCTGGATCCGTAAAAAAACCTAAAGACAATAACTTTACTCCATAATTTTCTACAGGTTTCATTTTTGAACGCCCATCTACATTTACAGAAAGTGGTCTTGCTTTTTCAACATCGAACATAATGTGTTGTGATGGTCCATAAACATCTGCATCTAAAACACCAACACTAAAACCCATTTTTGCTAAAGTAATAGCAACATTGGATGTTATTGTAGATTTACCTACTCCACCTTTACCAGATGCAATTGCAATAATGTTTTTAATATTCGGAATTTCTTTACCTCTAATTAAATTTGGATCTTCTTTTGCTGCTGGTTTTTCTACTTTTAAATTGATTTTTACCTCAATTTTTGAACTTACGTTGGTTTGTATTGCCTTTGTAATTTCAGCCTCAATTTTCTTTTTTGCTTGTAAAGTTGGGTTGCTGATAGTAACATCTACATTTACTTCATCTCCAAAAATTACTACATTTTTAACATTATTACCTTCTATTAAACTTTTTCCTTCTCCAGGAGCTGTAATAGTTTCTAATGCTTTGTATATATCTTGTTTATTAAAACTCATTATATTGCTTTTAACTACTAGCTTTAGGCTATTAGCATCGTCTTTATTCTTATTTAATCTCGATTACAAAGATACGTTTTAACAACAAGAAAATAAAGCTAATAAATTGCGAATATTTATGGTTTGATAAGTGGAAATTATGGATACTAATTTTAGCAAAGAAAATATCTATTAGAAAAAAAATCTAAAGTTATTTTTGATGATTATGAACTGTTATTTAATTGATTAAAAATCTACTAAAAAACTATCATTAAAGTTCTTCTGAAGGATTCCAAAAAACTTTTTCTAAATTTTGAATTTGATGCTCAATCACAACAATACCTTCGTTTTCTAACAATTGTTGCATTAAATTTGTGCCATCAAAATGATGTTTTCCTGTTAATAACCCTTTTTTATTAACAACTCTGTGTGCAGGAACATCGTCTAAATTATGTGCTTTATTCATTGCCCAACCAACCATTCTTGCAGATTTTGCAGCTCCTAAATAGGCACCAATTGCTCCATAACTTGTAACCCTGCCAAATGGAATTTTGCGTGCAACTTGATACACTTTCTCGAAAAAATTATCGGATTCTTTCATTTTTGGAAGGTAAGAATTATTTCATAGATTTTTAAAGGCACAGATTTCACAAATATTTGTGCGTAAAATTATTACATGAATATTCACAAAGAAAACGCAGAGATCCACTGAGTTTTTTTTCAAATATTTACTTATTTTTTACAATTGATTATAAAAAATTCATAAACAAAGTTTCGTAAAGAATATAACACAAGAATATTTCTTCCCTTTGGGAAGATTAAGATGGGCTATTATACTTCAATCTAAATTGAATGTACGTAATTGGTTTATTTACCTCTAAATATTGGTTTTCGTAGAAAGTTTGTGTTTCTGTAACTTCTTTTGGAGCGCCTTCATTTTTATATACATTATGGTTTGCATATAAAATTTCATGACCTTCTCCATGCAACAAACCTAAAGTGTAGCCATGCATAAATTCAGAATCGGTTTTTAAGTTCATAATACCATCTTCTTTTAAAATAGTGTGGTATTTTTTCATAAAACTCGAATTCGTCATTCTATGTTTTGTGCGTTGAAATTTTATTTGAGGATCTGGAAAAGTTATCCAAATTTCTGAAACTTCATTTTTTGCAAAAATAAAATCGACCAACTCTATTTGCGTTCTTATAAACGCAACATTTGGTAAATTTTCTTCGATAGCAGTTTTTGCACCTCGCCAAAAACGAGCACCTTTAATATCAATCCCAATATAATTTTTGTTTGGATTTTTTCTGGCTAAGGCAATTGTATATTCGCCTTTTCCACAACCCAATTCAACTATAATAGGATTTTCGTTTTCAAAAAAAGAATGCCACTTACCCTTTAAAGAAAAGTTAGTAACAACTTCTTCTCTAGTAGGTTGAATGACATTTTTGAACGTTTCATTTTCCTCGAAACGTTTTAATTTATTTTTACTTCCCAAATCGTAAAATTAGGCTCTATCTTCTGTTCCTTCGTCTACAAATCTTTTAGATTCTTTCATCCAGTAAGCGAATAAAACTAAAAGAACTACTAAAAAACCAAAATTTGGAATGTTAGAAATCCACCAACCTGCATCTGCAGTAGCGATTTGTAGACGCAACCACTCAAAAGGAAGAAATAAAATATCTGTGAACAAACTACCAATCCATCTAAAAATATTGCTTGCTATCATAACTTAATTATCTTTACAGCTGCAAAAATAACAAAAGAAACGATGCTAGCCAATTTTTTAAACAAATCTAAACCAATCAATTTTATTGGTTTGCTTATTTTATTTCTAATCGGCTTTTTATTTACCGTTTTTTCTGCCTTTTTTGTAGATAGTTTTACTAGTGATACGTTCATTAAAAGCATTAATTTACTATTGCTTTTTATACTTGTTTTTTTTGTTTACAATTTTATTATCAGCAAAAATAAATTAACACATGACAATTCTTTTGCCTACTATTTCTTTACGTTGTTAACAATGTGTTTTTTGCAGGAATTAATGGAGTATCAGACTTTAATTCTCGCCACTATTTACCTTTTATTTATTCGCAAACTATATAGTTTACGTTCCTCTAAAAAAGTCTTAGAAAAGCTATTTGATAGTGGTTTTTGGTTAGGTATTTTATGTATTTTAGAACCACTTACTATTGTATTATTTTTATTGATTTACATTGCTAGTTATTTGCATAAAAAAATAACCATACATACTTTATTAGTACCAATTATTGGTTTTATCACTCCTATTTTTCTATATTTTACCTATTTTTTTTGGTTTGATAAAACAGAAGAGTTTACCAATAATTTCGATTTTAGCATTCATTTTGATGCTCAATTTTATGCAAATTCGAAGTTTTTTTGGGTGTTTACTTGTCTTTTAATTTTTACAATTTTATCGATTTTCTTTAAATCGATTAGAGCTTTATCTGTAAACAATACGTTTCGTAAAAATTGGATTTTAATAATCACAAATTTTATAATTTTACTAACTTTCTTATTTTGTATTCCTGAAAAAAACGGCTCCGAAATAATTTATATTTTATTCCCTACTTCTATTATTTTAGCGAATGGAGTGGAGCTTATCAATAAAAGAATCTTCAAAAACATAGTCTTATATTTCTTTTTAATAAGCGGACTTTCAATTTGTTTTTTATTATAATTTTTGTCCAAAAGCTAAATCTCCAGCATCTCCTAGTCCAGGAATAATATATCCTTTTTCATTTAAAGAATCATCAATAGTAGCAATCCATAAATGGGTATTTTCAGGGAAATGTTCAGCCACAAAATCGACACCTTCTTTTGCGCCAATTACAGCTAAAATATGAATATCTTTTGGTATTCCTTGTTTTTTAATTGCTTCGTAAACAGCTACTAAACTTTGGCCAGTTGCCAACATTGGATCTGCCAATAACAACGTTTTATTTTCAATTTCTGGTGATGCAAAATACTCCACAACAATTTCAGAATCTTGATCATTATTTGGGTGATGTCTGTATGCAGAAATAAAAGCATTTTCTGCTTTATCAAAATAATTTAAAAGTCCTTGATGCAAAGGCAAACCTGCTCTTAAAATGGAACATAAAACCAAATCATTAGTAGACAACTGTACTTCTTTAGTTCCTAAAGGAGTTGTTATATTTTCGGATGTATAAGAAAGTGTTTTACTTAATTCGTAGCTTAAAATTTCTCCTATCCTTTCGATATTTCTTCTAAAACGTAAAGAATCTTTTTGAATATTTTTATCTCTTATTTCTGATAAAAAAGTATTTAAAACCGAATTATTTTCAGCAATATGATGAATTGTCATTGTGTAAGAATTTTATCAAACTTACAAAAAAAGACAAATTAGTTTTATCTATTTTATGATTTTCTTTTAAGAAATAGGTTAATCATTGCTGATAATTTATTTTAAAAATCAAATTAATATAGCTTTTCTATAAATTTTGAAATTCTTTTTAATGTGACAAGTTTAAAATTTATCATCAACTTTGCAACTTAATTTTTAGTAGCTTATAATGAACAAAAGAGTACTTGCCTTAATTGCTGTTTCTATAGCCACACTTATTTACGGATTAAATTACACGATCGCAAAAGAGGTAATGCCAATATATGTAAAGCCTTTTGGGTTTATTTTGATACGTGTTTTAGGAGCAACTATCATTTTTTGGTTGGTAAGTTTATTTGTCACATCAGAAAAAATAGAAAAAGGCGATTACCAAAAAATTTTTGTTGCCTCAATTTTTGGTGTTGCTTTAAATATGTTGGCTTTCTTTAAAGGTTTAAGCTTAACAACACCCATAAGTGCTTCTGTAATGATGGTAATGTCGCCAATTATGGTGCTAATTTTTTCGAGTATATTGATAAAAAAATCAATTGGAAAACAAAGAATTTTAGGCGTTTTTATTGGTTTAGCAGGTACTATATTATTAATTACCTATGGGAGTTCTAATACCTCAACATCAACAAATAATAATTGGGGTAATTTTTTAGTTTTTATAAACGCAGCTTCTTATGGTTTGTATTTAGTTTTAGCAAAAGATTTAGTTAAAAAATACCATCCAATTACGTTTATTAAATGGTTTTACTTGTTTGGATTAATTTTGGTGCTTCCTTTTGGATTCAATGAATTTACTGAAGTTTCTTGGCAAGAAATGCCTACAAATATTTATTGGAACATAGGCTTTGTCGTTATTTTTACAACCTGTATAACTTATCTTTTTAACTTGTATGGTTTATCGAAATTAAAACCAACCACAGTAAGTGTTTTTATTTATTTACAACCTTTAATTGCTACTAGTTTTGCGTTAATTCTTGGAAGCGATTCTTTAAATATGATAAAAGTTATTGCAGCTATTTTTATATTTTTTGGTGTTTATTTGGTAACAAAACAAGTTAAAAAAGCAAAAACATCTTAAATTTAAACGGATTTAAAGTTTGCACGATTTCCTTGCTAACCAGTCTAAAATCAAGAAAATAAAAAGGTATATTTGCCACTTAATAAAAACAAAGTTTGTATGATTCAATCTATGACTGGTTATGGAAAATCTGTGTTGCAATTGCCAACCAAAAAGGTAACCATAGAAATAAAATCTTTAAACAGTAAAAATTTAGATTTAAACGTTCGTATTCCTTCTTATTATAAAGAGAAAGAATTAAATGTACGTAAAAAGCTCGCTAAATCTTTAGTAAGAGGAAAAGTAGATTTTTCTATTTATGTAGAAATGACTGCTGATGAAACATCTACAACTGTAAATTCTGGTGTTGTAAAACAATACATGCAACAGTTAAGAAACGTTGTTCAAACAGGATCTACAAATGATGTTGAGCTTTTAAGAATGGCAATTTCTATGCCTGATGCTCTAAAAACAGCACGTGAAGAATTAGATGAAAATGAGTGGAACATCATAGACCAACATATTGATGAAGCTCTAAAAAACATTATACAATATAGAGTTGATGAAGCTGCTTCTTTAGAAATAGATTTTAGAGAACGAATTACCAACATCAGAAAATACTTAGAAGAAGTTAAAAGTTTTGATGCTGATAGAGTTGAAAACGTAAAAACGCGTTTGCAAAAAGCAATTAACGATTTAAAAGTTGATACAGACCAAAACAGGTTTGAGCAAGAACTTATTTATTATCTAGAAAAATTAGATATTAATGAAGAGAAAGTTCGTTTAGAAAATCACTTAAACTACTTCTTAGAAACCCTAGTAACAGAAGATTCTAATGGAAAAAAATTAGGATTTATTGTACAAGAAATGGGAAGAGAAATTAACACAACTGGTTCTAAAGCTAATTTTGCTCCTATGCAAAAAGCCGTTATTCAAATGAAAAACGAGTTAGAACAAATTAAAGAACAAATTTTAAATGTACTTTAAGAAAGCTGAATTTATCAGCTTTTATTTTATAAAATCATCGTAAAATTTCCTACAAGGTTTTAAAAAACTTGTAGGGATTTAAATTCTAATTACAAGATGCTGAAATAAGTTCAGCATGACAAATAATAAAATATATGTCAGACTTTAAAGGAAAATTATTTGTGTTTTCAGCACCTTCTGGTTCTGGTAAAACAACAATTGTTCGCCATTTATTACAAGAAGAAAAATTTAACTTAGAATTCTCAATATCAGCAACTTCTAGAGAACCAAGAGGTTTCGAAAAAAATGGTGTTGATTATTATTTTATCTCTCTAAAAGATTTTAAAAACCATATTAAAGCTGATGATTTTTTGGAATGGGAAGAAGTGTACAGAGATAACTTTTATGGAACTTTAAAAAGCGAAGTAGAACGAATTTGGGCACAAAAAAAACATGTTATTTTTGATATTGATGTTGTTGGTGGCTTAAGAATAAAAAAGAAATATCCGAATGAAACTTTATCCGTTTTTGTAAAACCACCAAGTGTAGATGAGTTGAAAATTCGACTTAAAAAACGCAAAACAGAAAGCGAAGAAAAAATAAATATGCGAATTGCAAAAGCTTCTGTAGAATTGGCAACTGCTCCTCAATTTGATAAAATCATAAAAAATTACGATTTACCAGTCGCTTTAAAAGAAGCAGAAGATTTAATGAGTGAGTTTTTAGGATTAAAAAAATAAGTTAGAAGCTGGAAGTATGATGTTGGAAGTTTAAAAACTTGCTCCTTCAAACTCCTTACTTCAAACTTCAAACTATAATTTATGAGCAAAATAGGTTTATACTTTGGTACTTTTAATCCAATTCATATTGGGCATTTAATTATTGCCAATTATATGGTTGAAAATTCAGATTTGGATGAAATTTGGATGGTAGTAACGCCTCACAATCCTTTTAAAAAGAAAAAATCTTTGCTGGATAATCATCATAGACTTGAATTGGTGTATAGAGCCACTGAAAATTATATGAAAATTAAACCTTCAGATATTGAGTTTAAATTACCTCAGCCAAATTACACCGTTTTTACATTAGCACATATTGCAGACAAATATCCTGACAAAGATTTTTGTTTGATTATGGGCGAAGACAACTTGAAAAGTTTTCATAAATGGAAAAATTATGAGGTTATTTTAGAACATCATCATTTATATGTGTATCCTAGAATTGCTGACGGTGAAATTGAGCATCAATTTAAAAATCACCCAAATATTCATAAGGTTGATGCACCAATTATGGAAATTTCATCAACCATGATTCGAAAAGGAATTCAGCAAAAAAAGAACATAAAACCGATGTTACCCAAAGAAGTTTGGGAATATATAGACGAAATGAATTTTTATAAAAAATAGTTTCGCTATTTTTACGTTATTATAGAAATAACAATTTCAAACATATTTTTTTGAGAAAACAAGACAAAAAAAAAGGAAAACTTAAACAGAAACTAACTGACAAATACAGATTAGTTGTTTTAAACGAAGATACTTTCGAAGAGCGTTTCTCTTTAAAACTATCTCTTTTAAATGTATTTGTATTGGGTGGTGTTTTGTCTTTTTTATTGATTTTAATAACTACATTTATCATCACTTTTACACCTGTTAAAGAATATATTCCTGGATATTCATCTACCGAATTAAAAATAAAAGCCACAAAACTAGCTTTCCAGACAGATTCTTTAAAAAGAAAATTAGACCTTTTAAACGATTATACAATTGCTTTAAGACCTATTTTAACTGGCGAAATAAAGCCTAGTATTTTAGATTCCGTAGAAATTGAAGCAGAAAAAATAGAGATAAAAGATAGTTTGCTAAATGCAAGTAGAGAAGATTCTATCTTTAGAGAAAAAATAGAAAGTCAAGATCGTTTTCCTATTCAAAATAATGCAAAAAACAATGTGAAAATTGTGTTTTTTGCACCTTTAAATGGTACAATTTCCCAAGATTACGATTCTAAAACAAAACATTTAGCTGTAGATATTGTTGCTAAAAAAAATTCGCCAGTAAAAGCCACTGCAGATGGTAGCGTAATTTTTTCTGGCTGGACTACAGAAACTGGTTATGTAATTATTTTAAAACATCCTTACAACTACATTTCTGTGTATAAACACAATGGAAATTTACTAAAACAACAAGGAGATTTTGTAAAATCTGGTGAAGTAATTGCAAGCGTAGGTTCTACAGGAGAGCTTTCTACTGGGCCACATTTACATTTTGAACTTTGGAGTGATGGTTATGCTGTTAATCCTACAAATTTGATCGATTTTAAATAATGAGTATAAAATCCTTTTTTGCAATTCCGTTTGCTAAATTCGCCACAAGAAGTGTTTATAAATGGGCAGAAAAACCTCATAAAACACAAGATAAAATTTTTAAAAACTTAATATCGAAAGCAAAAAATACTGCGTTTGGTAAAGATCATGATTTTAAAAATATTGTTTCTTATGATGATTTTAAAAAACGCGTAAAAGTTACTGATTACGAAGGTTTACGACCTTATGTAGATAGAATGGTTGCTGGTGAAGAAGACATTCTTTGGCAAGGAAAACCGCTTTATTTTGCAAAAACTTCTGGCACAACATCTGGCGCAAAATATATACCAATTACCAAAGAATCGATGCCAACGCATATTAAAGCTGCAAGAAATGCCTTGTTATTTTATATCAAAGAAAAAAATGATGCAAGTTTTGTAGATGGTAAAATGATTTTTTTACAAGGAAGTCCTGTTTTGCAAGATAAAAATGGCGTTAAATTGGGCAGATTAAGTGGAATTGTTGCACACTATGTTCCTCAATATTTACTAAAAAACAGGTTGCCAAGTTGGGAAACAAACTGTATTGAAGATTGGGATACCAAAGTAAATGCGATTGTTGAAGAAACCGTAAATGAAGATTTATCTGTAATTAGCGGAATTCCTTCTTGGGTGCAAATGTATTTTGAAAAACTAATTGAAAAAACAGGAAAACCGATTTCAGAAACGTTCCCAAATTTTAATTTCTTTATTTATGGTGGTGTAAATTTTGAACCTTATAAAAATAAGTTCGAAAGTTTAATTGGTAAAAAAATTGATTATATAGAATTATATCCTGCTTCAGAGGGTTTTATTGCCTATCAAGATTCGCAAACTGAAAAAGGAATGTTATTGCAATTAGATTCTGGAATTTTCTATGAGTTTATTCCAGCAACTGAATTTTTTGATAAAAACCCAACAAGAATTTCTTTAAAAGATGTAAAAATTGGCGTAAATTATGTCATCATTTTAAACACAACTGCTGGTTTATGGGGTTATAATATTGGTGATACTGTAGAATTCACATCAACAAAACCCTATAGAATTAAAGTTACAGGACGTATAAAACATTTTATATCTGCCTTTGGCGAACATGTTATTGGTAAAGAAGTAGAGAAAGCTTTAAACGATTCAATTTCTGGTACAGATATCAATATAAGTGAATTTACGGTTGCTCCACAGGTAAATCCAGCAAATGGATTACCTTATCATGAGTGGTTTATAGAATTTACCAACGAACCAGAAAATTTAGAAGAATTTGCAACCAAAATTGATGCTTCTATGCAAGCACAAAATATTTATTATTTGGATTTAATTACAGGGAAAGTTTTACGTCCTTTAGTTGTTCGAAAAGTAAAAAAAGGTGGTTTTCATGAATATATGAAATCGATTGGTAAATTTGGTGGGCAAAATAAAATTCCACAATTATCTGACAACAGAAAAATTGCAGATGTTTTAGAAAACTTTTTAGAAAATTAAACAACTTAAAAATGGGAGGAGATTATTTATTTGCAGTTTTGGCTATAGGCTTAGTGATTGTATATTTTTATAATAAATCTAGAGGTAACAGACGTAAATAGCATCAGCATAAAAAACGTTTCGATTGATTTTGATTTTCTTTAAATCGAAACATTCTTAAAATTATATCATCAACAAAAAAAAATATGAGTACAATTAGAATTACAAAACAATTTAATTTTGAAACTGGACATGCCTTATATGGTTATGATGGAAAATGTAAAAATGTGCATGGCCATTCTTACAAACTTTCTGTTACTGTTTCTGGAAAACCTATTAGCGACAATACAAATGTTAAGTTTGGAATGGTTATCGATTTTAGTGATTTAAAGAAAATTGTGAATGAAGAAATTGTTGATATTTTTGATCATGCAACCGTTTTTAATAAAAATACACCTCATGTAGAATTGGCTAAAGAGCTAATGGATAGAGGACATGATGTTTTATTGGTAGATTACCAACCTACAAGTGAAATGATGGTTATTGACTTTGCCAAAAAAATAAAAAAGAGATTGCCAAATAACATAAAATTACATTCTATAAAATTACAAGAAACAGATTCTAGTTTTGCAGAATGGTTTGCAAAGGATAATTAGTTTTTAGTAAAATAGTAACGTTTTAAGAGTTTTATAAAAACTACATTTGCCGAAAATTTATACTTATGAAAAAAATTAATTTTATTATATGTTTATGTATTTCTGCAATTTTAGTAAGTTGTGGAGATGATAATAGTGATGAACGTTTATTATTAACGAATGCTAATTTACAAGGCACTTATCAAATAGGCGCTTTTAATCAAATAATTAATGAAACTGCAACATCATCTACAGGCGCTAATGTTAATTTATCTACAACTACAAATGTTGGCGATATTTATAGTTTAGATATTGTTATCAATGAAAATGGAACCTATACTGCATCTGGTCAGTATACGTTAGATTTTATTACAAAACCTAATGGAAGTGCTCAAGTAAGTGGTTCAAGTATTGTTGATGTAGAAGATTTGGGGAATTTTACAATTAGTTCTTTAGATAACACAATTACCTTTACACCTTCCACATCTTTAGAAGATCAATTTCTTTCAGGTACTTATACTGTTGTGCTTTTAAATTCAACTACGTTAAGTTTAGTACAAGAAGCTGAAAGCTCTAATGGATCTTTAAACAACTCTACTAAAACAAGTTATAGTTTTATTAAATAACTATTTTTAATTTAAAATATAAAAGCTGTCTAAATTAGACAGCTTTTTTTTTGTGATGAAAAATCATCCTCTTATTTTCCATTAAATTCGTTCATAGTATTGTTTAAACCAGCAGTACCAAAAGAAGTAATTATTTTTGCTGATGTTGGCAAACGCTCAATTAACAAACTCGTTTCTTCTTTATTCCATTCGCCTAAAACATAATCTACTTGACGTCCTTTTGAGTAATTTGCACCCACTCCAAAACGAAACCTTGGGTATTTATTTGTTGCTAATTTATCTTGAATATCTTTTAATCCATTATGGCCACCATCACTACCTTTTGCTTTAATTCTAATCGTTCCAAAATCGATGTTTAAATCGTCTGTAACAACTAATAAATTTTCAATAGCAATATTTTCTTTATTCAACCAAAACTTAACAGCTTTGCCACTTAAATTCATATAAGTGGTGGGTTTTAAAAGAATGAAAGTCCTTCCTTTAAAACGAAAAGTAGCTATATCTCCTAATGTTTCTGTTGTAAAACTAACCTTGAATTCCTCTGCAACTTCATCAATAATTTTAAAACCAATATTATGACGAGTATTGGTATATTTTTCACCAATATTTCCTAAACCAACTATTAAAAATTTCTTCATTTCATCTTCTTTTGTTTCAACTTTTATATCGAATATATTAGAGAAAAAGTTTTTCAAATTCATCGTCCAAAAATAAGAAGAAATAAATAATGTTCCTTATTGAAAGCACGTTTTTACATTTTCATTTTTTAGAAATCAATCTAGAATTCGATTTCTAATTTTTTAAGTGATGAGTATTATTTTTTTTAAAATATTAAGATCTTTTATAGGTATAAATTGAAAACTTCAGGGTTAAAAAAAAAGCGTTACAAAAATGTAACGCTTTTAATATATCTATTTTATAAGACTAATTATTCAGTAGCAGTTGCTCCTTCTTCAGTTGCTTCTACTTCTTCATCTTCATCATCTTCTACTGCAGTTGCATTACGTGAAGTTCTCACTTGCACAACTACTGTATTATCTGGGTGCATAAATGTGTAATCTTCGTTAATTAAAGATTTGATCACTAATTTATGACCAATTTTTAATTTAGAAATATCTGCACTTACAAAATCTGGTAAGTTAGCTGGTAATGCTTTTACTTTTAATTTACGGTTTGTAAAACGTAAAGAACCACCATTTAATACTCCAGGAGAAGTACCTGTTAATTTTACAGGAATATTCATTGTAATTTCTTTATCATCAAATAATTGATAAAAATCTACGTGTAAGATAGAATCTTTTACTGGGTGAAACTGAATATCTTGTAAAACTGCGTTTATTTTTTGTCCATCAACATTAAGACTTGCAGTATAAACATTTGGAGTATATACCAAGTTTTTAAACGCTTTTTCTTCTGCTGAAAAGTGTATTGGTGTTTCTCCTCCGTAAATAACGCAAGGAACCATACCAGCATTACGTAAGGCTTTGGTAGCTACCTTGCCTACGCTTTCTCTTTTTGATCCTTTAATTGAAATTGATTTCATTACTTTATACTTAATTTAAATTAATTATTCCATTCTTCTTATTTTATAAAGATAGAGATGAAGTTTACATTAAAAATTGACCACTTATTGAAGTGTTATCCTGAACTTTGTGCATAACATCAGCGAATAAGGGCGCGCAAGATACAACTTTTATTTTAGAAGTCTCTTTCTTTAAAGGAATTGTATCTGAAACAATTAACTCTGTTAATGCCGAGTTTTCAATTTTCTCATAAGCGCCTCCAGAAAGTATTGGATGCGTACAAATTGCACGTACACTTAAAGCTCCTCTTTCCATCATTAAATTGGCTGCATGTGCTAGTGTTCCTCCAGTATCAATCATGTCATCTACTAAAACAACATTTTTACCTTCAACGTCTCCAATTAACTCCATATTAGAAATTATGTTGGCTTTTATTCTTTGCTTGTAACAGATTACAACATCAGACATTAAATGTTTTGAGTACGCATACGCTCTTTTAGAACCTCCCATATCTGGAGATGCAATTGTTAAGTTCTCTAGATTTAAGCTTTTAATATATGGTAAAAATATAGTTGAAGCGAATAAGTGATCTACTGGTTTTTCAAAAAACC
>CAXBPL010000049.1:0-18988 GCA_963977615.1 uncultured Polaribacter sp.
TTCTTGCAGCTCCAGAAAGTAAATCTAAATCTCCATCATTATCTATATCTCCAAATGTTGGATATGAAGAAAAAGTAATCTCATCTGTCAATCCAAAAGGACTTATTACAGGATTTGCAAATTGAGGAGCTGAACTTGAACCTGTGTTTTCATAATAATGGAAATCTCCATAAGTATCTCCAGAAATAATATCCATATCTCCATCTCCATCTAAATCTACGAAAGTTGGAAATGAATCTGAATCTGATGATCCTGATGAATTTCTTGGAATATTTGTTAATCCAAAAGGATTTTCTTGAACTACTGCATACGTTGGTGCTGCATCACTAACCGTATTTTCAAAGTAATAAAAACTGGTTCCTCTTCCTCCAGACATTAAGTCTAAATCACCATCATTGTCTAAATCTGCAAAATTTGCGTTTGAGAAAATACCAATATCTGTTAATCCATTTGGATTATATACTTGAGGCTCAAAAGTTGTTGTATAATTTGAAAATGTTCCTTTATTACCACTAATAGTAAATGTGTAAGGATTTTCATCTGAATCATTATTTGCAATACTTATAATTGCTGTTTGATTGCCAGATAAATTTGGTGTGTATGTAACTTGAAAAGTTTTAGAACTTCCTTTTGTAACTGCATTCGCATTTGGCTGAGTACTTATTGTAAAATCTGTAGAACCAGAAATTGTTACATAGTTTGGATAAGGTGTTGTTAAACTTAAATCAGCAAAACCTTCACTATTATCTATTGTAAAAGATTTTGTTATTGCGCTTACTGAAACTCCAAAATTTGTATTATCAATAGTACTTGGTGTTGTATCTCCATTTACAATAGAAACATTATTACCTTTTACATCTATTTCTGGAAAAGCTTCTTCTCCAAAAACTACACCTTGGCTTGTAGAAACATAAATTTTACCACTATCAAAATATATTTGATTTACGACTCCTTTAATTCCATCATCATAATCATATCTAGTAAAGGTTGCTCCTCCATCATTAGAAACAGAAATGATAGAACTACTTACACCTACAAAAACATTAACTCCTTCACTATAAACGGTATTTACAGAATTAGCTGCTAAACCATCTGCTTGTTGTACTACAGTAAACGTATTTCCTTTATCAGTAGAAATTGATAAACCACCAACTGGATCAAAACCTTCTGAAGCTGCATACAAAACTCCATTACTAAAAGAGACTCCATTTGCACCTACATTTGCTAAACCATCTGTATTTGTTTTATTGATAAAGGTATTTCCACCATCTGAAGAGATTGATAAACCTCCATCAGTTGCCACATATACATCTGATCCATTTGCCACAATTTCTCTAAAAATAGTTTAACCTATTCCATCACTTTCAGTTTTCTCTATAAATGTAGCTCCTGCATCATTAGAAATCCATAACCTATTAGAAGCAAGTGCATATATATTATCACCATCTGCATAAACATCATTCATGCTATTTCCATAAGCAAAAGTTGCTGGTGCATAATTTACAAAGTTGTTTCCACCATTTGTAGAAACAGATAATCCACCATCTGTTGCAGCATAAATTGTTGAACCATCTACAAAAACATTTTTTACATTGTTGGCACCTAAGCCATTTGTAATAGTTTTAGTTGTAAAAGTAGTTCCACCATCTGTAGAAATTAACAACCCTGAAGTTGTACCAACGTATACTGTAGAACCTGAAGCAAATACTCCTTGTGTAGATGAGTTTGTTAATTGAGTAAATTTAAAACTCTCTGCACTAACTTGTGCAGAACTTGTTTGGACGAATCCATTAAGCCCAATAATAATCGATAAAATAAATAGTAATTTTAGTTTCATAGCTTTTTTTAATATTATTTATAGGAGATAAAACTAAAGAAAAGCAAAACCAGAAAAATAAATTTGTTCTAAAACCTAGATATTTGTTCTTAAATGAGAATTAAAACTAATTAAATATATGATCGTAAATCATTTAGAGAGTAAATTATTTGATAAAATTCTTTTTATAATTTGGTGAAATTTTGATGGTTTCACCAAAGATTTCAACTGTTGAAATTCCAATATTTTCAATAAATTTTGTGTGTACTGCACAACCTCTACTTACCCTTTTTAAAACACCTTTTGGCATTTTCTCTATGAATTCTCTTAAAGAACTTCTGATTAAAATCTTATTATTCTTATAATAAAGACGAACATAAACATGTTCTGCTCTTACATATAACAATTCTGAAATATGAATATTATATGTTGTTGTACCTATGTGAATACTAACAAATTTTTTCGCTTCATATTTTTTAGCATTAAAAATAATATCGATTGTAGTTAGAACAGTAATTTCATTTATAGGTTTGTTAATATATCCTTTTGGAGAAAGTTCTTTAATCTTATCTAAAGAATTTGCATCATTATAAGAAGTAATAAATAAAAATGGAATACTATATAGCGTGTTTAAAAGTAATGCCACATCTAATCCTGTTTTTCTACCAGAGATTTTAATGTCTAACAAAACCAAATCTACTTTCGTTGTTTCTAAAATTGCTTTGGCTGCTTTATAATTTATAGCGATTCCTGCACAATGATAGCCGTGATTTAAAAGTGCTATTTTAATTTGACCAGCAATGAGCAATTCATCTTCTACAATTAAAATACTTTTTATATTCTCATCAACCATAATTTAATTTTTATGTTCTAAAACTATTTTAAATGTTGATTTTTCTTGCTCTATCTTTCCATTTAGCTGAGCAACCATACTCTCAATAATAAACAAACCAAGTGTATCCTCTTTTGAAACTTTATTAAAAATAGTGCCAGAATCTGTATACATAATATAAATTAAGTTTCTTTTCTTTTCTATTTGTACATTTATTATTAGCGGATCTTTTGAAACTGCATGTACAATACTGTTACTTATCAACTCGTTAATTAAAATACCAATTGGCAAAGCTGTATCAATATTAAGTTGAACTGCTTCGATATTTTGTATATATTTTACATTTCTTGAAGATACATTTACTAAACCTGCTATTTTTTGTAAATACTCCTCTAAATTATAAAACTCCCCTGCTGTTTTTGTATCAGAATAAATAAATTGCTCATGGGCAATAGCAATGGTATTAATTCTATTTTCTAAATGTTTAAATTTCTCTTTATAAAATTGTTCTTTTATTTCTTGCGATTGAAATTTTATCAAACTTATAATCAAAGATAAATTGTTTTTTACACGATGATTTAGCTCTTTCAACAACAATTCCTTTTGTTCTATATTTTTTTGGAGCAAATCGTTTTGTAAATTAATCCGTTTTCTCTTTTTATTGATTCTTTTGTATAGCAGAAAGATAATAACCAAAAGAAAAATAATACCTGCTATAAATATAATTAAAAATCTATTTGTTTTTTTGGTTTGATTTAGGTTAATATTAGAGATTAATACAGCTTGCTTTTCTTTTTCAATTTGTTTTTCGAAATTAATTTCAAGAATCTCTATGTTTTGTTTTTCAAGATTAATTGCTTCTTCAGCTTTGTAAAATTCTTTAAAATAATAAAATGCAGAATCTGTTTTATTTATACTTTCTAAAAAACTAGAACGTTGTTTGTATGCATATGATTTTAAAAATAAGTCATCTGTTTTATTTGCTTCAGTTAAAGCAGAATCTAAAAATTTTTTAGCGACATCTAGCTGCTTATTTTTTTGATAAATATTTGACAAAGTCGTATACACTAAACTTACAGAGAGTTTATTTTCTAAACGTTTAAAATCGTTTAATGCTGTTTGTAAAATATGCGCTCTTGTTTCATAATCTTTTTTATCAATAAAAAAACTTTGTAGCATCTTAGCGATTGCACTTACATCATAATATTTATTTTTATCACCAAAACCTGCTGCTTTAACAGCATAGAATAATGCTAAGCTATCGCTTTTTTCAACAGGTTTTAAAATCCTATAATAAGATGATTTTCTAAATAAGTACTGTCCATAATATCGATCCTTTTCTCTAGTATTGTAAATCTCTTCTAACCTGTTAAGTTCAGCAATAGTTTCTTTTGATTTCTCGAAAACTTCAAAAATCAAGGCTTTTTGAATGCATATTCTTACCTCTGCTTCTTCACTTACATTATTTTTATTTGATAAAATTTCATTTGCAAGTTTTAAAGCTGGCGTAAAGAAACTTAATTGTGCTAAGGCTTCTACCCTTAAAGATTTTAAATCATTTTTTACAGTTTCAGGTATTTTATCTCTATTTAAAATACTATCTACTTTTTTAATAACTCTGGTACTTTCGAATCTTAATAAATTTTCTGAAAGCTTATTATAAATGCTGTCATAATTTTGAGCGCACAAAAACTGACACGCAAATAAAAGCGATAAAAAAAACAGGGTATTTTTTTTTAGTTTCAAGATTTTTTTGGTTGAATGTTAAGGATAACGATTTACAAGTTTAAACAAAAAAAAGCTTTTCTAGAATTTATGTTCTAAAAAAGCCTTTTTTGTTCCAAAATTTGAAAAACTTTAGGAACATAACATTGTACACAACTCCTCTTAAACGCAAAAAAGCAGGCTTAAAAAGCCTGCTTTCAATTTATAAAATATTGTTGAATTAGAAGTTATACCCAGTCCAAGAGAATACAGATTTATCTGCACCTCCAGTAGTACCTGCAGTTAAAGTGATTGTTGCTCCACCATCTGTAGTGTTTTTTACATCAGTAATATCTAAACCGTTTGCAGTATTTGCAATTGCAGCAATAGAAGTACCTTCTGTAGAATCTGATTTACCATCTTGTAAATCTATAACATCACCAAATATTGCTCCAGAACCTAATGCTAAATATGCATTTGTAATAGTTGCAGTAGCATCTCTTCTAATTTTTATTCCATCAGACATTTCTACACCATCAGCATTATTTATAATTGTTACACCATTTACTGTAAAGTTAGATTCGTTGATGTCTGAAGGAGAATTTCCATCTAAATTTCCATCAGCTTCAATTCCTCTTGGATCAGAAGTTACAGCTGTGTACCCATTTTCTCTAATACCATATAAGTTTGTACAAGTTCCTGAATACCCTTGTGAAAAATCAAACATATCATCTTTAGCATTTACTACTAAAATGTTTGATGTATTTACAGTTCCTCCAAAAAACTCAATTCCATCATCATCGCCATTTAAAATCGCAATGTTGCTAATTGTAGTTCCAGAACCAACTCCGTTTAAAGTTAAACCATTGTGTTCTGCTTCATCATCAATTCTTGCTCCTGTATATTCTAAGATTACATAGTTTAATATACCTGAATTGTCTGTAGCATCTGCACCACCAAATAAAATTGAATTTTTAACTTCTGTTGCAGCATTACTTTCTGATCCTGCTTGTCTGCTTAAAGGCGCTTTTCCGTTTAAAATAACTCCTCCCCAATCTCCAGCTTTTGGAACTACTGCACCCGATGTAAATTTAATTGGATTTGAAGCTGTACCATTTGCAATAATTTTACCTCCTTTTTCCACTAAAATATAAACATCTGTACCACCAGCTAAAGCATTTATAGTTACACCAGCATCTATTGTTAAAGTTGCGCCATCTTTTACTAAAAGCGCTCCTATTAAATTGTGTGCAACTCCAGAGCTTAATGTTAAATCTGCTGTTAAGTTACCTGCTAAATTTTGTGCAGTTACTCCACCACCAATAACAGTTGTAGTATCATCTTCACTTAAAGAACAACTTGTTAATACGAACGCTGCAATAGTTACGATTGATAAAATTGATTTTTTCATTTTTTCTTTTAATTTGTTTAAATTTGTTTGAATTATTTTAGTTTAATTTTCTTCTGCAAAGTTGAACAAAGAAGGTTTATTTTGTTTTAACTAAATTTTAAAGAATTGTTACTAAAATTGATGAAATTTAGAAACTGTATGAAAATCCTAAACTTAAGTTAACACCTCTTTTATAATTTCTTAACACAACATCTTCTCCTCCATCATAACCAGATCTTGTTAACTGAAAATCAGGGTTTAATAAATTTGTTGCTTTTAATTTTATACTATAGTGATTGTTAAAATCATAAGAAGAAACAAAATCTAAGGTTGGTATTCCTTTTTCTAAAACATTTTCAAAACCTCTGGTACCAATAGAATATACTCTTTCACTGAAATAGTTAAAAACTACAGAAGAAATTAAAGTATTATCATTATATTTTTTGTTGATAGAAATATCTGCATTTAATAAAAATGGAGTTGCGCCTTCCAAATTACTTGTTGTATTGGTAAATTGCGCTATCGAACTTTGATCTAAATCTACATTCGACATTAAAACTGATGAGTTTAAACCTGCCATGATTTTCACATCTTTATCTTCAATTTCGTAAATGCTTTTTCTAGCTTCAATCTCTAAACCATATACACTTGCATTACCAACATTTAAATAGGTTAATGTATTTCCTCCAGAAGGAATTTCGGTTCTTGCAATTGAATTTTGAATATTTTTATAAAAACCTGTAACCGTAAATAATTCTGATGATGATAAGTAATATTCATATTTAGCATCTAAATTATAATTATCAGAAGGTTTTAAATCTGGATTACCTTGAGATGAGAAACTAATATCTTGATATTTAAAAGGTGCAGTTTCTTTAAATTGAGGAAATGTGTAAGATTGACTTCCTGCAATCCTAAAAATACTGTTGTCATTAAAATTATATTTCACATTAAAACTTGGTAAAACATATGTTCTATCTAAAGTAGAAGCGCCATCTACTGCAGATTGTGCAATGTTAGTATTGTAGGTAACTCTTTGTTGTATTTTCTCGAATCTTCCACCAAAAGAAGCGATTAAATTATCATTTAATTGATATACTAAATTACCAAAAGCTGCAAAAATTTGTCTTTTACCTCTATATGTAAAAGGCACAAAAGCAGCAGGATTACTTGCACTACCTCTACCAGTTTCTAATTCGAAAATATTAGTATCTATAGAATTTTGATTAAAAATAGCATCAGGATTTTCTAAATCTATAGCAACTCTGCTAGAAAAATCGTGATTAAAAATAGTTGCAGAAAATAAACGTTCTGTATATCTGTAATCTCCACCAAATTCTAAAACACTTATATCGTCTTCGTCTTCTTTTAATTTGTATTCAAACTTCCCTTTTGCTGCATAATCGTTTTCTTCTAATTTAGAGAAATAACGTTCGTTTTCTCCTGCAGAACTTGTTTGTGGACTGTAAAAATTATCTCTTAAAAGATATTTATTAGTTCGTCTGTCAGGTTCATTTCCTCTAATAAAATTTAAAGAACCTTTTGCTTCGAAATTTAACCTATCCGTAAATTCGTAGTTTGCAATAAATTGATTTACATACAACTCATTATTATTGGTTTGTTGTCTTCTCTGAAACTCCAAATCTCCATCTTGTTCAGGATTGTTGAAACCTAAATAATCTCCAATAGATTGTTTGTTATTATGAATAAATAAGTGATTGTAAGCTATAGAATGACCTTCATCAAACTTATATTTTAAATTCGCCATTAATATTTGCGACACATTATACTCGTATTTTGTATAATCTTGATCTTGAAAAACTTCTCCAGAACTTGTTGTTTGTTTGATGTTACCATCTAAATAATTGAAACTACCATCAAAACCACCAACAATAAAGAAACTAAAAGTATCATCTTTAATATCGAATTTTTTTCCTCCAGCAAAAGAAACACTATTGTTCATTTGAAAATTTTGGCTTTCTGGTTTCCAAGAATTATTGAACGAATATTGAGTTAAATCGTTTACAGGAATTCCTGAATTTTGAGTTCCGAATTTGTTTGTTCCATCAATAGTTAAAAAATCTTTAGAAACAGTCTGCGTATTTGCACCTAAAGAAGCACTAACATCTAAAACACTACTTTTTATCAATTCTTTGGATACAATATCAATATTAGCTCCACCAACATCTCCATATAAATCTGAAGTAAAAACTTTATTAATTCCTATATTTTTGATAACACTTGTATCAAAAAAATCTAAAGAAATATTTTTGTATTCTGGATCTTCAGAAGGTAAAGGCAAACCATTTAAAGTAGTTGAATTATAACGATCTCCTAAACCTCTAACAATTACATTTTTTGATCCTTTAGAAACACCAGCAGTTTTTGTAACAGCACCTTGTGCATCAGAAACTCCTTTAATAGAAAGTTCTTGAGCACCAATAGATGTTTTGATAGAAACTGCTTTCTTTTGCTCTAAAATTAACGCTGAAGCTTTTTCCTTACTAGTAGTTGCTGTAATTATAATATCATCTAAAGCAACACCTTCTTCTGCAGACATTAATTGATTAATAGTTGTAGTTTGTCCAGCTGTTATAATAATCGATTTCTCTACAGCTTTATACCCTAAAAAACTAAAAATAACAACATGGTTTCCTGCAGGAACTTTTAATTGGTAATTCCCATCAAAATCTGACGTTGTTCCAATTTTTGTACCTTTAATAATAATGTTTGCAAAAGGCAAAGGCTCATTATTAGTTTCTTTATCTGTTAACAGTCCTTTTAAGGTACCTTTATCTTGAGCTACTAAAAACTGACTTAAAATTAACAGAGTAATAAATAGAATTTTCTTCATTTTAAAAATATAATTTTTACGGTACAAATGTATTTGTACCTCTGTAAAGCGAACGTTAGTTATAAATTATGATTTAGTTACAGAAACATTAACTAAAAGTTAAATCGAAAAATTTATTAACCTTTTTTTAATTTTAAGTAAACATTAAGTTTAGGTTATAGTTGCATTTTTGACACATCTTTAAAGATAAACGTCATTATAATTTTTAGTTTTTGTCGACTTTTTTATGTGACTATACTGCCTTTGGCCAAGGCAGTTTTTTTTGTTAATATTAACTTAACATTAACATGTTATTTTTTTTAGTTATTTGTAGCGACAAAAACTAAAAAATGATTTCCAAAATTCTGCGTAAAGCATTAATTATTGCATTCTTATGCACACTATTTAGTGTAAAAGCACAAGAATATAAGGCCGGTAATTTTGGTAAAGGACTCTTTTATTTAGAAGGAGAAGATGCTTCTTGGACCATGAAAATTGGACTCCGTTTTCAAACACTACTAATAAATGATTGGGATGCAACTAATGGGTTATCCAACTCAGAATCTTCCATGCTTATAAGACGATCTCGTTTAAAGTTCGATGGTTATGCATTCTCACCAAAATTAGTCTACAAACTAGAATTAGGTTTATCTAACAGAGATCAATCTGGTGCTTCAGAATATACAAGTGGTTCTCCTAGATATATTATGGATGCTGTTATAAAATGGAATTTTTCTGGAAATTTTGTTTTATGGTTTGGACAAACGAAATTACCTGGAAACAGAGAACGTATTATTTCTTCAGGAGATTTGCAAATGGTAGATCGTTCTTTGTTAAACAGTCGATTTAATATCGATAGAGATATTGGTGTTCAATTAAGACATAAAACAAAACTTTCTAATAAATTTTTGATGAAAGAGATTTTTTCAATTTCTCAAGGAGAAGGAAGAAATGTTACTACAGGAAACGAAGGAGGTTATCAATTTACAGGAAGAATTGAACTTTTTCCATTTGGTAATTTCTCAACTAAAGGAGATTATAAAGGAAGCGATTTGCTGTTTGAAAAGAATTCAAAACTTTCTGTTGCTTTTGGTTATGACCTAAATATGGATGCTGTTAGAACAAGAAGTAACCAAGGTTCTTATATGAATACTGATACAGGTCTTTATTCAACAGATATTTCTACTCTTTTTATTGATGCCATGTATAAATACAAAGGTTTCTCTTTCATGGCAGAATATGCAAATAGAAATGCAGATGATGCTTTTGCAAAAAATTCTGATGGTAGTTTAACTGGCGATATTGTGCAAGTAGGAAATGGATTAAATTTACAATCAGGGTATTTGCTTTCTAAAACGTTAGAAGTTTCTGCACGTTACACAAATATATCTTTGGATAAAAATATTACTGGAAAAGGAGCAGAAAATCAATACACATTAGGTGTATCAAAATATATTGTTGGGCATAAATTAAAAGTTCAAACAGATATAAGCTATACAGACATTGGTTTTAATGAAAATAATTTAATGTATAGACTACAATTAGATATACATTTTTAACATAATTAATATAACGTAAACGTAACATTGACAATTTTTGGTCTTTGTAAATTTGCACAACTAAATTTTAAATAAACAAATGGGAGATCCATATATTTTAATGCTTATTGCATTAACAGTTTTAGCAATTATAGACCTTGTTGTAGGTGTAAGTAACGATGCTGTAAACTTCTTAAATTCTGCAATTGGCTCTAAAGCAATACCAGTTAAGAAAATATTAATTATAGCTAGTATTGGTGTTTTTGTAGGTTCTGTTACTTCTAGTGGAATGATGGAAGTTGCACGTAAAGGAATTTTTGTTCCTAGTGAATTCTATTTTAATGAGATTATGTACATTTTTATGGCTGTAATGATTACAGACATATTACTATTAGATGTTTTCAATTCTTTAGGAATGCCAACTTCTACAACAGTATCTATTGTGTTTGAATTATTAGGAGCTGCTGTTGCAATGGCTTTAATAAAAATTTACACTACAGATAATGGAGAAACCTTTGCAAATCTTGGTAAGTACATTAATACAGAAACAGCTACGTTTATTATTTTCGGGATCTTACTCTCTGTAGTAGTCGCTTTTTCTATTGGTGCTATTGTTCAATTTATTTCTAGATTAATTTATTCTTTTCATATAGAAAATAGACCTAGTTATATAAACGCAATTTTTGGCGGTTTTGCGATTACAGCAATTACTTATTTTATTGTTATAAAAGGTTTAAAAGGTACTCCTTTTAAAGATAATATAGATGTTTATATTAATGGAAATATATGGCTAATACTTGCTGGTGGCTTTGTTTTTTGGGCTTTAATATCTCAATTACTAATTTCTATTTTCAAAATAAATATTTTAAAATTAATAATAGGAATTGGTACCTTCTCTTTGGCTTTAGCTTTTGCTGGTAACGATTTGGTAAACTTTATTGGTGTGCCAATTGCTGCTTGGGATTCTTATGCTGCTTGGCAAAAATCTGGGCAAGCTGCTACCGAATTTTCTATGGCTGTTTTAGATAAAAAAGTATCTGCTAACTTTATTTACTTATTAATTGCTGGTGCAGTTATGGTAGTTACAATTTGGACATCTAAAAAAGCAAAAACGGTTATTGAAACTGGTATTAATTTATCTAGACAAGGTGAAGGACATGAAAGATTTCAACCAAATACGTTATCTAGATTAGTAGTGAGAGCTGCTATGGGTATTAATGTAGGTATAAGTGCTATAGTTCCTAAAAAAACATTAGCCTTTGTAGATTCTAAATTTCAGAAACCAGTAATAGAATTGTCTAGAGACAAAACTTACGAAATGCCTGCTTTCGATTTAATTAGAGCATCTATCAACTTAATTGTTGCAGGAATTTTAATTTCTGTTGGTACTTCTTTAAAATTGCCTTTATCTACAACATATGTAACTTTTATGGTAGCAATGGGTACTTCTTTAGCAGATAGAGCTTGGGGAAGAGAAAGTGCTGTTTATAGAGTGGCTGGTGTTTTAAATGTTATTGGTGGTTGGTTTATGACTGCTCTTGTAGCATTTGTAGCTGCAGCTATTGTTGCATACCTTATAAATTTAGGAGGTATTGTAATGGTTGGAATTCTTTTATTAATTGTTTTTAGTTTAATTGCAAGAAACTCAGTTAATCTTACTAAAAAAACTCAAGAAGTTAAAAAACAAGAATATATAGAAAGAGCTGAATTAATAACCATTAATGGTGTTATTGAAGAAAGTGCAGATCATATTTCTGGAGTTATTAATCGTGTAAATAAATTATATACGCATGTTGTAAATGATTTAGCAAATCACGATTTAAATAAATTACGTAAAACAGACAAACATGTTGGTAAATTAAATGACGAAATTGATGGTTTAAAAGATGGTGTATTCTATTTTATTAAATCTTTAGATGAAACTTCTGTTCAAGGAAGTAGATTTTACATTATGGTTTTAGGTTATTTACAAGATGTTGCACAATCTATTAGTTATATTTCTAGAGCAAGTTACAAGCACGTAAACAACAATCATAAGAATCTTAAAAAAGGACAAATAAAGGATTTAAAAACTATTGATATTGAGTTATCAGAATTATTAACAAAAGAGGCAAAAATATTTGAAAACAGAGATTTAGATGATTTAAATGATCTTCTTATTCAAAAAAATGAGCTTCTTAAAAATGTTTCTGAATCTATAGAAAAACAAGTTGCAAGAATTAGAACTGATGAAACCAGTCCTAAAAACACAACATTATACTTTAGTATTTTATTGGAAACAAAAGATTTAATCACTGCACTTATAAACTTATTGCAGACGTATGAAGAGTTTCATTTAACTACAAAACAATCAAAATAAGAAAAGGATTATTTTCTTATCTACTTAAAGATAAAAGCCAATGAATTAATTTTCATTGGCTTTTATAATTAAAACCAAAAGCCTAAATTAAACAACCAAAACCCATCTTTAGTATCTGGAGACCATGTATATTTTATTTCTAAAGGTCCTAAAAAACTATCGTAACTATAACCGACTGCATACCCAGATTTAACATTATCAAAAAGCTCTAAATCTTTGAAAACATTGTCTTCTAAACGCGCATAATTTGCAATAAAACTTGCATAATGCCTGTTATAAAATCGGTATCTTAAATTAAATTCTGATTTTAAAAAAGAGTTATCAGAAAGTTCAGAGAAATTATAACCATACAAAGAAACAAAGGTGTTGATAAAGTTTTGATTATAACTCCCTAAATAAAAATCGAAAACATTGGATGCAGGATTGTTTAATGTAAAACCTGCTTCATTTGTGTTTTGAAAGGTTAATTTATCAAAAAAAGTAGTTGCAAAACCTAAAGTACCTTTTGCTTGTGCAAAGCTTTTAAAATTATTGTTAAAATCTGATGAATTTAAGTACCATTTCATATTTAAATCTGCAAAATATCCACTTGTTGCAAAATACTTTTTATCATAAGTATCTAGTTTTAAATATCCAAAAACGCTATAATAATTACTGTTGTCTATAATGGTTTCATTTCCATTAGTGGTAAGCGTTTCTGTTTTTGCTTTTAAATATTTATGCTCTAAACCTAATCCTAAAGCAAATTTTCTATTAAAAGTAGTTTGAAAAAATAATTGATTTGTAATATCAGTATAATTTAAATTAATCTTACTTAAACTAGGAATGTTTGTAGTTGCTAAATTAAACTTTGCATTATCTCTAAAATGATTATACCTAGATTTAAAACCATAACTCACATAAAAACCATTATCTACAAAGTAGTTTAAATTATAACGAATGTTATCTCCCAAAACCATATCCAAAGAAAATAAATCGTTGTTTCTTATTATATTTTTTTGGCTATAGTTTGCTAAAACACCTGATTTATATAAAAGATCATAATGTGCTCCTAACTTTAATGTTGCATTTTCTTTGGATTCTTTTAATAAAAAATCTACCATAAAACTACCATCTACTTTTTCTATAAAATTATACTCAATTCTATCATAATTTCTAGTGGCAGAAAGTAAACCTATTTTTTTTGTAATATCTTTTCTAGACAAACTATCTCCTGTCTTAATATTTAATTTTCCTAAAACATAAGCTCGGGTATAATTCTCTGAACCATAAATTTCAATATTAGAAACTAATAATTTTTTTTCGGTATATTCTATAATCTTTCTTTTCCTTTTTACAGTTTGTTTGTTTGCTATTTCTTTGAAAACCTTCTTAAACTTTGCAGCTTCAATAGTCCCTTTTTCTAAAATCTCAATCTTTTTATCAAAATCTACTACAGAATATTTAAAAATTTCTGGATGTATATAAACATCTAACTTTTTTATTTCTTCATCTGATTTGTTATACATTTGATAACTCATAATCTGATTTAAAAGCGCTACTGCTGAATTAATTTTGTCCTTTTCGAATAATTCTCCCTCAACATCTACTCCAATTACAATATCTATACCCTTAGCTTTCATTACACTTACAGGAAAATTGTTTGAAATACCCCCATCTACTAAAAGTTTACCATCTATTTCAATAGGATTTAAAAGCGAAGGAAAAGAGCCACTAGCTCTTAATGCTAATGGTAAAAAACCTGTCTCTAAAATAACTGGCGCTCCATTTTCTACATCTGTAGCAATACAAAAGAAAGGAACAGATAGTTTTGAAAAATCTAAATCGCCATCTGCACCATCAAGTAATTCTGACAATAAGTTTAGTACATTTTGCCCTCTAGAAATTGCTCTAGGCAAACCTATTTTACCTCCATCTGCAGGTAGCGTAATTACTGTGTTTTCACCAAATTCTTTCTCAAAAAAAGTTTCTGAACTTCTTGGTAATCTATCTCTAATAAGAGTTTGAAAATCTGTTTCTAATATAATTTTCTCTATTTGTACAGCAGAGTAACCAGCTGCATACATTCCACCAATTATAGCACCCATACTTGTGCCACCAATATAATCTAACTGAATACCAGCTTTATCTATTTCTTTTAAAACAGCAATATGAGCAAAGCCTTTTGCACCTCCACCACTTAAAACCAAACCAACTTTTGGCTGCTTTTGTTGTGCAAACAAAAACATAGGAATTGCAAAAATTAATAGAAATAGTTTATTTTTCATTTTCTTTTTTTGGATGATAAAACTGATGAATTTTTAGAGCTCTTGCATTACCAACTACTTCTTTAATCTCATCAAAAGAAGCTTCTTTAACACGTTTTGCCGATTTAAATTTACGCAATAAAGTTGTAATAGTCTGTATCCCAACATTTGGTATGTCTTCCAACTCACTTTGTATGGCACTTTTGCTACGTTTATTTCTGTGAAACGTAATTCCAAATCTGTGCGCTTCGTTTCTTAAAAACTGGGTAATTTTTAAAGTTTCCGATTTTTTATCTAAATATAAAGGAATTGGATCATCTGGATAATAAATTTCTTCCAAACGTTTTGCAATACCAATAATGGCAATTTTACCTCGCAAACCTAAATCTTCCAAAGCTTTTACACCAGAAGATAATTGTCCTTTTCCACCATCCACAATAATTAACTGTGGTAAAGATTCGTCTTCTGCTAATAAACGCTTGTATCTCCTAAAAACAACTTCTTCCATAGATGCGAAATCGTCTGGCCCAACAACTGTTTTAATATTATAATGTCTGTATTCTTTTTTACTTGGTTTTCCATCTCTAAAAACTACACAAGCTGCAACTGGGTTTGTTCCTTGAATATTCGAGTTATCAAAACATTCTATATGTCTTGGTTCTTCTTTTAAACGCAAATCTTTTTTCATTTGCGCCATAATTCTTTTTACATGTCTATCAGGATCTACAATTTTCATTTGCTTAAATTGCTCCATTCTAGAGTATTTTGCATTTCTTTCAGACAATTCTACAATGCGTCTTTTATCACCTAAAACAGGAATCGTTACTTTAATATCTTCACCAATATTTACTTTAAAAGGAACATAAATTTCTGGCGATTGCGAATTGAAACGTTGTCTTATTTCAATAATAAAAAGCTCTAATAATTCTTTGTCAGATTCATCTAACTTTTTCTTAATTTCTGTGGTGTGAGATTGTATAATAGAACCATTAGAAATTTTTAAGAAATTTGCATATCCATGAGTATCATCAGAAATAATAGAAAAAACATCTACGTTATTTATAGATGGATTTATAATGGTACTTTTTGCTTGATAATTGCCTAACCTATCTAACTTTTCTTTAATTTTTTGCGCTTCTTCAAACTCCATATTTGCAGCAAAAGTCATCATCATTTCTTTAAATTTATCAAGACTTTCTTTAAAATTACCTTTAATGATATTTCTAATTTCTTTGATAGATTCGTTATAATGAGCCTCAGTTTCTAGGCCTTCACAAGCGCCTTTACAGTTTTTTAAATGATATTCTAAACACACTTTATATTTGCCTTCATTTACATTTTGATGACTCAAATCGTACTTGCAAGTTCTTAAAGAATAGAGTTCTTTAATCAAATCTAACAAAACACGAACCGTTCTTACAGAAGTGTAAGGTCCAAAATATTCAGAGCCATCTTTAATAACTCTTCTCGTTAAAAAAACTCTCGGAAAACGTTCTTTTTTAATACAAAGCCAAGGATAACTTTTATCATCTTTTAAAAGTACGTTGTATTTTGGTTTGTACTTTTTTATTAGATTATTTTCTAATAAAAGAGCATCAGTTTCTGTGTTTACAACAATGTGTTTTATGCGTACAATATTCTTAACCAACACTCTAGTTTTACCATTATCGTGTTTTTTGGTAAAATAAGAGGTTACTCTTTTCTTTAAATTTTTGGCTTTACCTACGTAGATTATTTTATCATCTCTATCAAAATATTGATAAACTCCTGGTTCTTTAGGTAAGGTTTGTAATTGAAGTTCTAACGATGTTGGCATGTAACGAAAATACACCTTTTTTTAAAAACTTATTAAATGAAAACATCTAAAAATAAGTCTAACTTTTAGGCATAAACACCTGTTTTAAATTAAAAAAAATAGTTACACAATGTCTTAATTTATTTAGATTTAAAAATTAACCAAAACCAAATTATTAATTTACTACTTATAAAAGATGGAAAACCAAGTAAACGATGTTTCGCAACCAAACAAAAAAAATACAATTAGTTTAAAAATTGCCAAAGATTAGGCAAAAAGATGGCGTAAAATGGAATCTATTTATAATTCTCATCAAGATTGTAGAGCATTTAATATTCCTTTATTAGATTTGCAAGAAGTAATTGCAGAAGGCCCAATAATAGTTAGAGCATATGTTGGTGTTGAAAAAGTTAGTATTGAAGGAGAAAATGTATATATAGAAAAATTAATGATTGTTGGTGGATGAAAATAGTAAGGACATGATTTCTTCTAAAGACGGAGAAACATTAAACCCAGAAAGTGATTTTATTTATAACTTTCTAGACCTTGCCCTAGTTTTTGCGATACTGACAGCCCTTTAAATGGATAAAATTGAGCATTAGTAAAATAATAATGTATTTAGGTTATTTTATTCTAGCAATAAATAGCCTGCTTTTTTTGAGGAATTTTAAAAAGAATACTTTTGAAGTTAAAGTTTTTTCCTTGTACCTACTTTTTTCTCTTATTATTCAACTTTCAAGCGGTTTTATTGCAAAATTAGGCAATAATAATATTTATCTGTTTCATTTATTTAACGTTGGGCAATACTTTTTTTTAAGTTTATTTTATAGTAAGCAAACAAAAAACAAGTTGCTAAAAAAAAGTGTGTTTTGGGGTATACGTATAATTCCTTTTTCTATCCTATTTTTTTATGTTTTTAATCCTGATTATATTTTTAAATTTAATACTATCGAGATATTAATATGCTACATTCCTCTATTAATTTATAGTTTCTATTTCTTAATTGAGAGGATTGATGAAGTAGATAAAAAATTTATCTATTTTAATGCCAGCTTCTTAATTTATACATTTTGCAGCACATTACTTTTTTCTACTGGCAATATACAGTCAGAAATAAAATCTCTTATCTGGGATTTTAACATCTATTTATATTTAATATATCAAATATTTATTTTTATAGAATGGTATAAAAACTTTAGAAAACCGATATCATTTACCTAAAAAGAAAACTAATATAAAACGCTTACTTTAAGAAATAAAAAAACACGTATAAACACCTGATTTTAAACACAGTTATTAAATACTAAAAACAAACAGCTATATTCACAATAAAAAATATTTTCCATAACTTCGTTTTTATATTTAAAAATCTCTAATGGAAGAATTGTTTACCAAAGAAAACCAAGTGATAGCAATTGTTCTTATTAGTGTTGTTTTACTTCTTTTAATGGGAGTGGCTCTTTTACTATTTTTCTTTTTCTCAAGAAAAAAAATAGTAGAAAAACAGTTGGAGAAAAAAAATTTAGAAATAGATCATCAGAAAGAAATAATACAATCTATAATAGTTACTCAAGAAAAAGAACGCAAACGTATTGCACAAGATTTACATGATGATATTAGCGCTAAACTAAATGTAATTAACCTAAATGCAAACCTTTTAAAAGGAGGAGATTTAAGCCCTGAAGAATACATAATTGTAAATGATACTATTTTAGAAGCAACAGATAAAACTTTAGAAAGTGCCAGAAATATTGCGCACAATTTATTGCCACCAATTTTAGAAGAATTTGGACTAAAAGATGCTTTAGAAGAATTGGCAGATTCCTTTAATAATAGTAGAAAAATAACCATCGATTATAATTTAGAATACCCAAAAGATTATTTAATTTCAGAACAAGAATTACATCTTTTTAGAATTGTGCAAGAATTAATAAATAACTCTGTAAGACATGGAAAAGCAAAAAATAGCAGGATAGATATTTGTTTAAAAAATAACAAACTCTTTTTTAATTATACTGATAATGGTGTTGGTTTTAACATAACAAACGAAAATAACAAAAAAGGATTAGGTATCAAAAACATTGAAAGTAGAGTTGCCCTTTTACAAGGAGATTACACTATAAAAACAGCAAAAAATAACGGGTTCAAAATTTCGATAACACTATAAAGTCAATTTAAAAATGAATATTATTAATATAATAATTGCCGATGATGAACAACTTTTTAGAAGCGGAATTCGTTTTTTATTAAATAGAGAAGAAAACTTTAACGTTATTTTTGAAGCAGAAAACGGTTTAGAATTAATCGATTTTTTAAGCAATACAGAAATTTTTCCTGATATAATTTTAATGGATTTAAAAATGCCAGAAATGAATGGAATTGAAGCTACTAAAGCTATTCACAAATCTCATTCAGACATAAAAATAATTGCTCTAACAAGTTTTGATGGTAAATCTTTTATTACAAATATGATTG
>CAXBPL010000050.1:0-18979 GCA_963977615.1 uncultured Polaribacter sp.
GTTGTTGAAAACGAACCATAAAAGAAGCGTTTTGTTCTTGTTTTTTTGTCATAATTGTGATGAGTTTTTTTTATTCATTTACTTGACTTTCTATATGACCTGCCATTTGAATTATTAAATCTGAAATATGTTTTTCAGGGATTTCTATATTTTCAATTTGTTTATTAATTTGATTATCAAAATGATCAACCCAAATTTTTAAATCAGAAACGAGTTTGCTTATAGAGATTTTCTGTTCATTAAAACACCATTTACCTAATTTATCTTTCTCTCAAATTACGTTTGTGAATTCAATTTCCTGAATAATTTCATTAAGTTCAATATATCGTTTGTTTGTTACTGGCATATTTATCATCTTTTTGTTAGTAAAAGTACCAGAATATATGGTAGAGAAAACGAACTCATTGGATACAGGATATCTTTTTAACCAGCTTAAAAAACCATAAATTGGTATGTCTTTTTGAGATAAAACTTGAGAAATTCTTTCTTCAAAATGCTGATTTGAATTTCTGAAGTCTATTGCTTTCGTTATTTCGGATAAATTAGGTTCATTTTTATTGATAGCAAATTCTTTACGAATTATTTTACCAAACATTTGAGCATTGTTAATGATTGACCAAACATCGGAGAATATTTCTGGAAAATCTAAAGATTCAACTTTTGTTGTTTCAGCTTGACTTGAAAGTTTTTTAATTAATCTTCTAAATGATATGTCGCAAATATCTATACTATACCTTAAAGCATTAAATATTACAACTTGCTTAGGTCGAAGAATTGTTGGTGGATATCTAATATGTGATTTTTTTGGTAGTATCATTTTTTATAATTATTTGATAAATATAGAATACTTTTCATATTAAAATATTGTTGATATTACCCTGGTTCTTTTTCAGAACCAACTTCATATCTTAATAAACCTTTAAAAGCATCATTTACGGAATTTCCTTCATACAAAACCTTATAAATTTCTTTGGATATTGGCATATCAACTTTATATTCTTTGGCGAGTTCTACAACAACTTTTGCAGTTTTTACACCTTCTGCAACTTCGTTCATTTCATTGATAATTTGCTCTAAATTTTTTCCTCTTCCTAATTCAAATCCAACATGATGATTTCTACTTTTAGAACTTGAACAAGTTGCAACTAAATCGCCCATTCCTGCTAAACCATAAAATGTACGTTGTTTGCCACCCATAGCAATTCCTAATCTTGTTAATTCTGCTAAACCTCTTGTAATAATTGCAGCACGTGTATTATCGCCAGCATCTGCTCCATCTCCCATTCCTGTTGCAATGGCTATTATATTTTTTAAAGCACCTCCTAATTCGCAACCAATTACGTCAGAATTTGTATACACTCTGAATAATCCAGAACTAAAAACATCTTGTAATTTAGAGGCGATTGTTTTATCAACCATAGCAATCACAGCAGCAGCTGCATTTCCAAAATGGATTTCTTTCGCCAAATTTGGTCCTGTTAAAACGCCTGCAGGATGTCCAGGCATAATTTCTTCAATTATTTCTGTCATGCGCATTTTGGTGCTTATTTCTAAACCTTTTGCTAAATTAATAATAGGCACCCAAGGTCTTATATATGGTTTTGCTTCTATTAAAACTTGTCTGAAAACTTGAGCAGGAACACCCATTACAATTACATCTGCATCTTCTACAGTTTCTTTTATAGATGTTGATGCTCTTAAACTCGATGTTAATTTTGCATCGGGTAAATATTTTTCGTTTGTATGATGATTGTTAATTTCATCTACAGTTTCTTGATTTCTTGCCCAAAGAATCGTTTTTGCATTTTTTGCAGTTAATGATGCAACAGTAGTTCCCCAAGAACCACCACCTAATAAGCCTACTTGTAGTTTCATAAATATTTTTTTTAGGTTCTCATTTTCATGAGAATAACATTTTTATGGGAACCTAAAAGCTACGCTTCTAGGAATCTTTTTTAATTAATTTTCTAACTCTTTTACAAACAAATTTCTGACTTCTTCCACATAAGAATCTATCAATTTTGGTTTCCACTCAGAAGTATCAACAGGATCTAAAACCACCACTTCTATATGAGTTGGACTAAACATTTTACTGCCTTTTGGCATTGCCATATATGCATTTTTAATGACTATTGGCACAATTGGTACACCAGCTTTCATTGCTAAATGAAAAGCTCCTTTTTTGAAAACACCTAGTTCTTTGCAACCACTTCTTGTACCTTCTGGAGCAATTGCTACAGAAGTTCCGTTTTTAAGAATTTCAGCAGCATTTTTCATAGAAGCTAATGCTTTCTTTTTATCAGATCTATCTATAAAAATGGCACCCATTGCTTTAAAAATAGGTCCAAATGGTGTCATTTCTAATTCTTTTTTTGCGATTCCTGTAACATCTTTTCTTAGTAATTTTAAAATGACAAAAAAATCAGCAGAAGATTGATGATTGAAACAGAAAACAGCAGGTCTATGATCTACTAAATTATGTTTTCCTTTTACATTAATATCTAAACCAGCCAATTTAGTTCCTAAATCTCCAATACTAGAAATTGTTGTGTTAATTCCTTCTCTTTGAGACATTGATAATGCTCCTTTTACAATTCCTTTTAATGCTGATGGATATAAACTTGCAGCAGCCAAACCAGTTCTTAAACCATTTACCAAAGGTTTTTTCGTGTTTTCTTTAAAACGAAGAATTTTCCAACCGTTCTCAAAAGCAAGTTGCGAAAGTTTATTATCTGGATTTGTAGCAATTGGTTTTCCCACAATTTCCAATAATGGATAATCGTCTATACTATCTGTATAAAAGAAACTTTTTGATAAATCTATATGGTTGCTTTTTGCAAATTTTCGTCCAGCTCTTGCTTTTCCTTCAGACCAACACATTTCTGAAATTGAACCCGTAAATTTCCCTTTTTTTACTTGCATTTCTGTACAGAAAATTTCTGTAATACCTAACGCATTTGCAATGGGTGTAACTTGATAACGAGTTGCAGCAGAAATAATAACCACTTGATGTCCTTTTTCTAAATGCGATGCAATTAAAGTTCTGGATTCTGGATAAATGGTTGCTGCTAAATGGTCTTGATAAATTTCTTCACCTAAGTCTGTAAATTGCTTTTCTAAAATTCCTTTAATTCCAATTGCTGATATTTTTGTAAGCGATTCAAAATCTCTATTTCCAATAGCATACGCAACAATTGTTGCAAATTGAGAAAGCAATTCTTTTGGTGTTGATTTGCCACTTAACAAACGAGATTTTACAAATTGCTTTGCAGAAAAATCGTTGATTAATGTTCTGTCCAAATCAAAAAATGCTGCAATATGAGGTCCTTCTTCATCTTCAGAAAGATCTACAGTATTAAATTCACTGTCTGCACCAGGCACTTTTTCATCATCTGTATTTTCTTTATTTGTTTTTTTGCTATTCAACGCTTCTAATTCTTGTAGAAAATGCAAACGATTGGTTAAATTATCTAATAAATCCATCCAAATATCTAACCTTTTAAAATCGATATTTTTATCATCAGGAATTAATTTACTGTTTTTTGCTAAACGTAAAGCACTCACTAAAAATGGTTTAGAAACACTATCTAATCTGCTAATTCTATTTTTCCAATGCAATTCTTTGCCTTTAAATAAACAAAGTTCAATAAATTCATCATCAGCAAATTCGTCTTCTAAATCCCAAGATTGTAAAGTTTTACAAACTACTTTATTGGCTTCTAAATAAATTAATAACAATCCTTTGGAAACAAATAACTCTTGTTTGGAAAGTAGATGCTCAATATCTCCTTCTGGATTATTGATAATCGCTCTCCAGTTTTTATCGAACAAATTTAATTCAGCTTCAATTTCCGAGCTAAATTGTGGTTTATTGGTGTAGAAAAATTCGAACTTAAATAAATTACGCAAGCGCATTATTTCTTCCCAAAAAGATAGAATTCTATTCTCTTTTTCGTCTTTAATTTTTACCAAAGCCATTTCTATAAAAGCTCTGTGATACAAATGTGCAGATGCCATATTTGCATAATATGTTGCTGGTAAAAATTCTGCAGATGCTAATGTGTATTTGGTTTTATAACCTGCTTTATTTTTCTGAACAATGCCAGAACTTTTTAATAAATTCAATGCTTGTTGAACAGCTGCACCAATACTTTTTCCACGTTCAATTAGTACGTCTTTTTTGCGTTGTTCAATATAATTCATCATTTTAATAACGCTGAATTCTATTTCACTTTTTGTCAATGCAAAGTTGTTCAATAATACATTACAAACCAATGAAACTGTGGTTACAGGAGTTATCATGTTTGCTTTATGAATCAACTCAAAAGCAAAACGTGGCAATGTATTTTTATCTGAATAACTATCTTCTTCAATGTCTGGAATAATGGCATTTTGGTGCGAACTTGCTTCTACAGGTTCTCCAAAACGTATGGCAGCTTTGCCATATTCGTTGCCTAATTTTCTAAAATATTTTACAAATGCTTTTACATCTTCAGATTTTTTTTCACCTCCTTTTCCTTCTTCTGTCATCTGTTTTACATCAGGAATCAAATCGTAAACAATGGATACAGGAACGTATTTTATATTTCTGGTGCTTTCCTTTTCACCTTCCATAATGTATTTTAAAATCCCCATTTGTGGATAGACAATCTTACCAGTTCTTGAACGTGTTCCTTCAATATTCCAGGTTAAATGATCACCATTTTCTATCATACAAGAAATATAATGTCTTAAAGCTGCTTTGTAAATTTGGTTGTCCTTAAAACTTCTTCTGATAAAAATTAAACCCGAATTTTTACCCAATTGTTTAAAGCCAGGAAACGCTAAATTGATGCCTCCAAAAGTATAGGGAATTGGCATGCCATATTGTGCTAAAGTGGTTACTAAAACCACAGTATCTAAATAGGTTTTGTGTGTTAAAATAAATGCAACCGAATTTTGGCGCATCAATTTCATTAATTTTTTAATTTCTTGTGGATCAACATCTATCTTATTGTTATAAGCTTTAGACATCATAAATTGAAACCCTTTTACAGACAACAAGTTGGCAATAGGATGTTGTTGTGAATACAATTCTGCAATACAAGCTGCACCTTTTTTCTGCACTTCAGAAAGCTCCATTTTTTCTTCAACTGCAATTGAAGCTAGTTTTTCTTGAAATTTAGCATTATTGATGATGTTCTGTAAATTGTGTTCCATAATCTAATTAAAAAAAAAGATTTGTAAATTTTGATACTCCTTTTTGTTCCCAAAATTGCGGATAAAACAACGTCTCAACTTTTTCAATGATTGTTTTTTCTTGCACTTTTTCAAGATTTGAATTCAATGCATTTGCCACTGTTAGCAAAACTGTTGCATTTGCACCCATTCCACAATGGCTTCCAAAAACTTCTACATTTTTAATGTCATCTCGAAAAGTTTCTGCTTCCATACAGTTTTTCCAAGGAATTAAACCATCTGTTTTTGTATAAATACACGTAATTGGCACTTTCGGAATTTCCTCTAATTCCTTAATAAACTTCAGATTTCGTTCTCTTAATTTAGCACCTCTCACAAACTCTAATGTTTTAACAATTGGCGTTTTCATATTTTTTACGCCCCAAACAGGAGAACCAATGGTTATTAATTGTTCCACTTTTTCTGGATATCTGTTGGCAATAATTTTGGCGAAAATTCCACCTCCACTCCAGCCAACTAAACTTACTTTTTCTTGATGTTTTTCGTAAATTTCATCGAGTTTTTCAATCAATTTTGGGAGCGATTTTGAGTTGATCATATTCACACCCAAATCCCATTTATAGGTTTTAAAACCAATCGATTTTAAATATTTTCTTACAAAAATTGTAGAATTGTCATTCCCTAAATAAGGTGGCATTAATAAAATAGGTTTGCTTTTTTTGCTTTTATGTTTCGGAATAAATGGATACAACCAAAACATCGATGTCCATTCTGTAACAGCTCTTGTTTCTAGCAAAACATTAAAAAGTGGAGGAGGAGGAATGTTTGCATTTATCCTATCTATTTCTACTTTAAAATTATTGATGATGTTCGAAATTGTATCTTTTTCAATTTTTTGAAATTCCTCGTTTTTGTATATTTTTTCTAATAACAATACCAAGGTTATGTAATCTCTATCAGGTCCAAAATCTTCGCAAATAGAAATACATTGATTGCTTAAAATGTTTAAGTTCTCCTTGTCGAGTTTTACCTTTTTAATAATTTTTGAAACTTGTTTAAAATAAGGATGCCTTTCGAAACTTTCGGTTATAATTTTTTTAGCTTGTGGCAAAGTTGCACCTTGAGAAACTGCAATTGCAACCGCAAATTTGGTAAAAGATGTATATACTATTTTGTTACTTTCCATAAATTAGTTTTTGGCTTTAAGATGCTCATTTAGCCATTTTAATAAATCTTGCTCTACTTCATTTTTGTTGATTTCATGCAACATTTCGTGTCTGCCTCCTGCATATAATTTTAGTGTTACATCTTGCACACCAACTTTTTTGTAATTTTTAGCGACTTTTTTTACGCCTTTTCCCATTTCTCCAACAGGATCTTTATCCCCAGAAAAAATATAAATTGGTAAATTTTTAGGCGTAATTTCAAAAATTTCTAATTGGCTTACTTTTTTAGTTCCTTTTAAAATATCTCTAAAAACACCTAGAGAAAAATCTTCAATTCTTAAAGGATCTTTTTCGAATTTATCCACTTGTTTTTCATCACTGCTAATCCAATCTACCTTTGTTCTGTTGGGTTTAAAATACTTATTAAATTGATGAAAAAATAGGTTTTTTAAGATTTCATTACTTCTATGTTGTCCATTTAATTTGCTAAAAAACTCAGTACTTATCAATCCAAATGAACCCAAACCTTTCATAAAAGCAGCTGTTCCAGATAAAATTAATGCTTCTAAATCATCACCATAAAGTGTAGCATATTCTCTGCTTAACAAAGAACCCATGCTATGACCTAATAAAATTATTTTTTTATTGGGATGCTCTACTTTGATGATTTCAGTTAGTTTTCGCATATCATTTATGGCATCAGAAAAATAATCTTCACCATCATAAAAGCCTAAATATTCGTTGCTTTTAGATGATTTTCCATGAATCCTATGATCATTTGCATACACCTCATAACCTTGTTTGCAAAGCGTTTTTGCTATCGATTTATATCTTCCTGCATGTTCGCCAATTCCATGAGAAATCTGCACAATTCCTCTAAAAGGAACGTTTTCTTTTGCTTTCCATTGATAATAAAAAATAGTTTTATGATCAAAAGATTGATATGTATGTGTAATTGCCGACATTAATTATTTTCTAATACTTGTGATAAAAGTTTAAAGAATTTATCAGAATTTCTCTTTGTTCCTATCAATTTAATTCTTCCTTGAATCATTACTTCATCAAGCAATAATTGTTTTTTATGTAAATTGATTAAATTTTCATCATCAATTTCAATTTTCACTAAAGGTTTCGTTGCTTTTTTCTTACGCACAGAAACTGTTTTTTCGGAAATATCTAATTGATAATTTACTTTAGTTTCTCCCAAAGTCAACTCAAAATCATAGACACCCAAATGATTTTTTTTAATTTTTTCATCACTATTTATAAACTTTTTAAGGTTTGTAAAAAAGGCTGTACTTCTAATTTTCTGAGGATTTGTGGTCTCTTTTTGTTTCCCTTTTGCTAAAATTATTTCTTCTAATTCGTTGGCAGACTCTCTAATATATCTCGAAAATTTATCTGCATCTGGCATTGTTTTAGCATCCGAAGTTGTGGTGATAGAAACCAAACCATTATAACTAAAAGCAGCAATAATCAACCCAAAACCATCTAAAACTGGGGTTAATCCAAAAATGGATAAAATTTTATGACCTCTTAAATACAAAGGCACTTGTGGTCCAGGAACATTGGTAATTGTCACATTAAAAGGTGGTCTGTGAAACTCTTTAATATTGTATTTGGTGTACAAACCAGCAGCTAAATTTGCCAAGCCAAAAGGAACAGCATCTGCCATTTTTGCCAATGCTTTTGCACCCACAGCTTTATGTCTGGTTTTACCTCTATTGGTTTGTTCTTGAATATATTCTAAACGTTCAATTGGGTCATTAATGTGCGTTGCAATTCGAACCAACATATTAGAAATTTGATTATTCATTTCCTGCTTTTCGCCTTTTACACGAATAGAAATTGGCACATTTGCCACCAAAGGTTGTACAGGTAATTTTTCTTTTTCAGCCAAATATTTTCGAATTCCTCCAGCACAAATCGTTAAAATAATGTCGTTGATGCTAACATTCATTATTTTACGAAGTGTGTTAATTCTATCAAAAGATAAAATTGCAGTTCCCCAAGTTCTTTTAGGAGACACAGAGTTATTAAAAATAGTATTTGGTGTAGAATAGCTATTTTTTATAGATTTTTTTAAACTAAATTGTGTTTGTATATTTCCTTTGATAAATGAAAAAGCAGTTTCACCCACCAATTTTGGGATTCTTAAAGGATCTTTAAAAAAGGTTTGAGAGCTTTTTAATAATAAGCTTAATTCATCTGGTAATTCATCTGGCTCAAAAGGTTTTGGTTTCGGAATTTCTTTGTCTTTGTCATTTAAATCTTTATCAAACAAAATTCCCATAATTCCAACTCCAGAACTGCCATCAATCATCACATGATGTACTTTGCAAACAACAGCTACAGAGCCTTTTGGTACTTGAGAAACTTCGTCTAAACCTTCAATAAAAGTCATAGACCATAAAGGTCTTCTTAAATCTAAAGGACTGCTAAAAATGGAAGAAGTCATTTCTCTTAATGTTTTCCAATTGCTTGGATTTGGTAATTTTACTCTGTTCACGTGTAAATCCAAATCAAAATTCGGATCATCAACCCAATAAGGATAATCTAAATTCATGGGCACATTCAGCAATCGTTTTCTAAACTTCGGAATTAAATGCAGTTTAGAAGCGACAATTGCTCTAAAATCATCGAAATTAAGAGAGTCTTCAACTATAGTTAATGTTGCAATGTGCATAGGGCTTGAAGGCGATTCTGCATACAAAAATGCAGCATCAGAACCAGAAACCTGTTTGATAGAATCATCTAAAACATCCTCTAAAAAATCTTTAATTATCTTTTTTGCCATTAAAATGTAAAATTATGGATTTGAAATTGCGAAAAACTCAGAATTACATCTATATAATTCGCAACTCTGCAAGATAATTAATTTTAGCTACATTTTATAATGATAAAATGCTGTTTTCGTTGTTTAATTTAGAAATAAATAAGAGGTGTTTTTTTAGGTTGATTTATGTTGATTGCGTGAAATTTGTTTGATTGCGTTTGCGAAAATTGAAATATAACTTTGAGATAAATGTACTTTATAGGTTTTGCTAAAAAAGTTATCTATACAGAATAAGAGTTTTATAGAAATTATCAGATCATGTTAATTTTATGGGATATGTGTAATAAAAGTTACTTTATAATTAGTTGTGGTTAATTTTTTTTTAAAAAAAAATATGGAAAAGGTAAATAAATTTGGAGTTATTATTTCAGAAAAAGGAACAATCTCATTTTTTAAAATTATAGAAGAAATAGAGCGTTCTGAACTATTTTTAATTATGTATGTTTTTGGAAATGAATACCTGAATAACAATAAAAATACGGTAACAAAAGGTTTGGAGAAAATGTACGAAGGACAAAATCCAAATCCAATAACAGAAATGAAAGATTCCGGAAAAATTAATAAATTATTTGAAATAAAGACTTTTGAAATCTTTTATGGACAAATGTGTTTTGCAAGAACTATTGACAATGTATTAACTTATTTTAAGGAAATTTTAAGTGAAATAGTTTTGAAAAAACCTCAAATTTTAAAATCGAAAGAAACGGAAAGATTAGATTTTATATTAAATTTCAGTACAATTGAGGAAATGCAAGTTGCAATAGCTGAGAAAAAAATAGAAGCTTTATTTTACGCAGGATTTGATAAAATAGAAACCTTTTTTCGTGAAAGAATTGGAATTAATATATTTGAAACTGAAGAACAAAAAATAGATTTTAATAATGCAATTTTAAGTAGAAACTTAATTGTTCACAACAGAGGAATTGTAACAAAAGAATATTTGAAAAAAATGCCAAAATCAGAATTAACTATTGGTGAAAAAATTCATTCAAGTTATGAAAACATATCTACTTTAAATATTTCAATATGTAATTTTATAGCAAGAATTGACAAAATATTGATTGAGAAATTTGATTTGAATTCACATATAAACAAATAAAAAAAATAAGTTCAACAAGAACTGAGTTAAAAACCAAATAAATTCTTCGTTAAATTTAGGCAATAATTTTCTGGCATTGTTGAATTGGAAATAATAATATTTTCTGATTTTATTTTAAATAATCACAAAAAAAAAGTCTCAAAAATAATTTTGAGACTTTTTTAAAAAGAGCCGATAGAGGGACTCGAACCCACGACCTGCTGATTACAAATCAGCTGCTCTAGCCAGCTGAGCTACATCGGCTTTTTGAATTTTAAGTCCGCAAATTAAATACTATTTTTAAAATATACCTAAAGAAATTTCATTTTTTTTCAATAAAAAAAAGCTCCAAGTTATTGAAGCTTTTTAAGTCAAGAAAAATAATTTTTACAATGAATGATAAAATTAAAAAAATGCTGTTTTATCATTGCATATTTTTAGAACGAAATTATTTGTATTTTGTTGTGTATGTATTTAACTAACAGCTTCTTTGTATACTTTTAAACAACGTTCTCTTGCTTCTTTATGATCTACAATTTCTTTAGCATAGGTTAATTCTTGAAATTCAGGAACCCATTTTTTGATGTATTTTAAATCTTTATCGAACTTTTTAATTTGCGTTGTTGGATTAAAAATTCTAAAATAAGGTGATGCATCTACTCCAGAACCTGCAACCCATTGCCAATTCCCAACATTACTTGCCATTTCATAATCGTGTAATTTTTCTGCGAAATAAGCTTCTCCCCATCTCCAATCTATCAACAAATGTTTGCATAAAAAACTACCCACCAACATTCTAATTCTGTTGTGCATAAAGCCAGTTTCGTTTAATTGACGCATTCCAGCATCTACTAGAGGATATCCAGTTTCTCCATTACACCATTTTTTGAATTCATGTTCGTTGTTTCTCCATTCAATTCTATCGTATTTGCTTTTAAACGCTTTGTCTTTTGTATGAGGAAAATGCCAAAGAATTTGTGTGAAAAATTCTCTCCAAATTAGTTCTTGCCAAAAAATTTCGTTTTTTTCTGCAATTGCTTTTTTTATCATTTTTCTAATACTTGCAGTTCCAAAACGCAAATGTGGTCCTAATTTAGAGGTAGAATCTTGTGCAGGAAAATTACGAGTGTCTTCATATTCCTGAATTAAAGTTGGTGTAACTGTAAAAGCTGTTATTTTTTGCGTTGATTTTTTAAAACCAATATCAGCAAGTGATACATTTGGTAATCTTGAATTCTCAATTAAATTGTCTAAAAACTCATTTGTGTAATAAATTTTCAAATCGATTTTTTCAAATTCCTTTTTCCATAATTTCATATATGGAGTGTATACTTTGTAAGGATCTCCATCGCTTTTTACAACTTCATCTTTCTCAAAAATAACTTGATCTTTAAAAGTCTTAAAACTAATATTTTCTTTTGATAAAAGCGTTTCTATTGCTCCATCTCGCTCTTTTGCATACGGCTCATAATCTCGATTTGTAAAAACAGTATCAATGGTATATTCTTTTACTAATTGCTTAAAAACTTCTTGTGGTTTTCCTTTTAGCATAGCAATACTGCTTCCATATTTTTTTTGCAATTCGTTTCGCATTTCTTGAAGCGTATCAAAAATAAAAGTAACTCTAGCATCATCTTCTGGTAGTTTTGATAAAATTTCTTCATCAAAAATAAAAATAGGTAAGACTTTATGTTCGGACTTTAATGCATTATAAAATCCTACATTATCATCTAAACGTAAATCTCTTCTAAACCAAAATATGTTAACTGTACTTTTCATTGCTGTAATAAATATTTAATTTAAAGGTGTAAAAAATGCCACGAATTCAAGAATTTATAAAGTTTAAATTCGTGAATTCGTGGCAAAATATATAGTTTTAGTTACTTTTTATATTCTCCAAAAAGTTCTAATAATTTTGTTTGTCTGTAGGCAAATATTTCTTCCAATTTTGGTTTCACTAAAAAAGGATGCACTAATTGTCCTAAAAATCCTAAGGGAACTTTATAGTCGATAATGTCTTCCATTTCAACTCCACCATCAATTTCTTTGATAAAATGTTTGTGGTGCCATAAAGCATAAGGTCCATACAGTTGCTCATCCACAAAATACTTTTTATCTTCTATATGTGTAATTTCTGAAACCCATTTTGTTTTAATTCCCAAAAGAGGCGTTACAATGTATTGTATAATTTGTCCAGTATATAAAGGTCTATCAATGTTAGAAACAATATCGAAACTCATATAATCTGGTGTGATTATTTTTAAGTTTTTTGGGTTTGATAAAAATTCCCAAGCTTCATCAACAGAAATTGGTAATTTTTGAGATTTATGTAACGTATATATTTTCATACTAATTATGAACTAAAATGTAAAGATTTAAAGAAGTTGCAATACACAACCAAATCATATAAGGTAACAGTAGATATTTATATTTTTTTACTGGATCACTTAATTTAAAATAATAAACAAATAGGAGTGAAGTCAATAAAATAATAGTAATCAACCCAAATAAAACTAATTGTTGATTAAAAACAATATAATTCCAACTTACGTTTAAAATAAATTGAATTAGAAAAGCAATTTTTATTTTTTGAGTGTTTTTAACTGTAAAAAGTTTCCCTAAATAGATAGAAAAGCAAATCATAATCAACGTCCAACTTGCACCAAAAACCCAACCTGGAGGAGTCCAAGGAGCTTTGTTGATATTCGTATACCAATCTCCCATTGGTCCTGCACCCATTAGCCAATTCCCAATTGCCAAGCCACCAAAATTGATGATCAAAAATAGAATTGTTAATTTTAATTGCTTCATTGTAGGATTATTTTTTTAACGCTTCAATTTCTTTCAAAACGTTATCAGCTTCTAAATACTTCTGATCACTATCGCTTCTGTTAGAGGATTGCAATTTGTAACCTTCTTCCATTAACTTCTTATATTTTTCTTGAAGTTTATCAACTTTAGATTTTTTTTTGAACAATCCAAACATACCTTTTATTTTAAATGTTTCGTAATTTTGGAACTTAATGGTTTTGTGATAGAAAAATAATAATCTATCAATTTACCATCTTTATCCACCAAATATTTTTGAAAGTTCCATTTTACTGATGAACTTTTTGTGCCATTATAATCTTTGTTAGTCAACCAAGAAAATAAAGGATGTTGGCTGGTTCCTTTTACATCTACTTTTTCTGTGATTAAAAAAGAAACGCCATAATTTACTTCGCAAAATTCTTCAATTTCGTTAGCGTTTCCAGGTTCTTGACTTCCAAATTGATTACAAGGAACTCCAATAACCACTAAGTTATCTTTGTAGGTTTTGTGTAATTCTTCTAAATCTTTGTATTGAGGTGTAAAACCACATTTAGAAGCTACGTTTACAAAAAGTAAAAATTTATTTTTATAGGCTGATAAATCAATAGGTTTACCTTGTAAACTATTGATTTTAATATCATAGATATTTGTCATATGTAAAGTTTAAATTATATTTTAAAACTTACAATTCCACAATCAAGTTCAAAGATTTGTCCTGAAATAGATGCTGCTTTTTCAGAGATTAAAAAAGTAGCCATATCAGCAACTTCATTAGGTTGTAAGTATTTTTTAAGAGGATGACGTTCTGTGATATTTTCTATCATCCTGTCATTTCTTAATAATTTTGATGCTAAATCTGTATTTGTAACTGTAGGTGCAATTGCATTTACACGAATTGTAGGTGCTAATTCTGCTCCTAAAGATTTGGTTAAACCTTCTACAGCAGATTTTGCTGCAGCAACACTTGCGTGAAATGGCATTCCTAATTTTGCAGCAACTGTACTAAATAATAAAATAGAAGGTTTGCTTCCGTTTTTAAGTGAAGGTAAGAAGTGTTGTATCGCTTTTACAGCGCCAATTACGTTAATTTCGAAATCTTCTCTAAAATCTTCTAATTTTAATCTTGCAATTGGTTTTAGATTGATACTTCCTGGGCAATAAATAAGGCTATCTATAGCATCAATATCAGGTAAATCATCAGAAAGTATATCTAAGGAATAGTGTGTAAAATTGTTGTGAGGAGGTAAAGTATCTGTTCTGCTAATATTGATTACTTCGTTTTCATCGATTAAAGATTCGATAATCGCTTTTCCAATTCCCTTACTTCCTCCAATTACAACTATTTTTTTCATATTTATCGTCTTCCTTTCAAACGCTTTTCAATTTTTTGCTTTACAGCAGTTAAACGTTTCATTTGATCCATAATTTCAGGATCTTTTTCTGATTTATATACTTCGTTTAATTCTAAAATTAGTGCTTTAACTTCTCTTGAAGCTAAAATTCTATCACTTGTTGTTTTGAATGAGAATTTTCTATGTTCAAATTCTTCCGCTCTTTCTAATAAATTCATTCTTTATTTCTCTGTTTTTTCTAATTTTCGAATATAATTATAAAAGTTAGATAAGCAAGAGAAATCTGGATTTATTATGCAGTTAACGGTTTTCCCTTTAAACGTTTCTCAATTCGTTGTTTTATAACGGTTAAACGCTTCATGATATCCATGATTTTAGTGTCTTTCGTTTTTTTATAAACTTCATTTAGGCTTAAAATCAATTCTTTTGCTTCTCTAGCAGCCATAATTCGATCGCTAGTTGTTGGGAATCTCATTTTTCTAGTTTCAAATTCTAAGGCGTGGTTTATAAGTTCCATAATCTGTAATTTTATATTTTTCTACTTTATTCTGTTATCAAAAAAATACTATTTTTATCTTTTTGATATTGAGTTATTTGAGATTGATTTTTGTCGAGTACATTTAAACCTTCCTTTTTCAAAAGTTCTTAATTTTTCGTGCTTCGTTTTTCTTCCTTGCACTCTAGCTCTCCACATTTTAAAACTGCTAGGTTTCATTTCTTTTCTCATCAAATCAATCACTTCTTGCTCTTTTAAGCCGAATTGAAATTGAATTGCTTCAAAAGTGGTTCTATCTTCCCAAGCCATTTCTATAATCCTATCAATAGCTATTGTATCTAATTGCTTCATTTTAGATTTGTTTTTCAGTATCATAAAAAGAATAATTTTCTTCATTCTTAATTTTTAAATCTAATAAGCGATCTAAGAATTTCTTATTCTCTTTTAAAAACTTATTATTTTTAAACCTAATAAAATTTCCTTGAGCATGAATGCTGTAACTATTTGTGCTATATATGTGTAGCTGATAAAAAGGAATTGCCCAACTATAATTTTTGTGGCCTTTTGCAATATGTACTAAAATTCCTTTTTTTCTAAATTCGATATTTCCATAATTGATATCTGAAACACTATTCAAAATGTTTTTAAAACCGATACTTACTTCTTCAATAACCATTCTTTTAGAGCCAACTCCTTTCATTTTTATAGATTCAATAAATGAATAAGAATCGCCCACTAAATCTTTGATCGTGGCTTTTGCTTCTTTGTCTGTATGTGTTGTATTAAATATCACATTACAAAGATACAAATTTTAGTCTTTGTTTAATGTATTTCACCTAATGATAAACAAAGTATTAACAAATAATTGTGAGGTTTCCCTTTATTCTCAGAGTGAATTAAGCTCCTATTCGTTTTCCAACATTTTATTTCTATCAGAAAGCGTGTGTTTTTTTAGAATTCTTCTAGTTTCCATAATTACCTCTGGATCTTTACGCATGTTGTAGAGAATATCACTTGCTTTTTTTCTTGATATTTTAATATCTACAATGGGTTTTGGGTAATCTACACCCAGCTCAAACTGTGCAAATTGCTGATCTAAAGGTGTCATTAAATAGGGTTCGTGAATAAAAGGAGTTGTTAATTTCGATAATTCAGGCACCCATTTTTTAATAAAATTTGCATCTGCATCATGCTCAATACTATTTTTTAACGGACTATAAATTCTTATGGTATTTGTGCCAGTTTCTGAGGCTTGCATTTGCAATTGTGGAAAATGAATTCCTGGTTCAAAATCTAAAAATTGTTGCGATAAATGATGTGTTGCATTTTGCCAAGGTTGCCATAAAATATGCGTAAAAAAGGAAACTAACATTGCTCGCATTCTAAAATTTAAATAACCAGTTTCGTTCAAACAACGCATACTAGCATCCACCAAAGGGAAACCAGTTTTACCTTCTTTCCATGCTTTTTGGTATGTTTCAGAGATGCTTTTCTTTAATTTATGATAGCCTTTATTTACACTTGCTTCTTCCATAGTGTGTTCCATTTCGAACTTTTGAACAAAATGAGCTTGCCAACGTAATCGAGAAACAAAAGCGCCCAAATCCTTTTTATTGGCTTCAGTTCTGTTTTCTAAAGCTGTTTGAAAAATTTGACGAATTGACACATTTCCCCAAGCAATATAAGGTGATAATCTACTACAACTTTCTCTAGCTAAAGCTGGTTTAGAAATGTGATGCATGTAGTTTTTATGTCGGTTTTCAAAAAAAGTGTTGGCATATTTCCAAGCCATTTTAGAACCTCCTTTTTGAAATACAGTATTTTTTTTAGTTTCTAAATTTGTAATAAAAAATGCTTTTTCTATGTTTTTGATAGTTTCAATGGATACAAAATCTTCTTTTTTTAGTTGATATTCAAAAATAGGTTGATACATATAATCGTCCCATTTTTCGAACCAATCGTCTCTATTTAGCAAGCCTCTTAAAACGCCATTATTATTGTTTTCTATCCAATTTATAGAGTTGTTTCTACAATATCTTTTAAAATCTTTATCTCTTTGGTAAGTGATTAATAAGCCAGTTTCTTGATGCGAAAAAACTGTATCAATTTTAAAATAATTTAAAATTTGATTAAAAGCAGTAACCACTTCAGTTGTTACGCATAATATTTTTGTGTCAAATTTTATTAAATCTTTATTTAAATCTACTATCGATTGTTTGATAAAATCCCAATGACGCTCTGAATAATGATCATCTTCCAGTAATGATTTTTCAAAAACATAGATTAATAAAGTTCGTTTACCAGCATTTAAAGCGTTTAAAATAGCTTCATTGTCTTGCAAACGCAAATCGCGTTTTAACCAAATAATATTTATTTCTTCGTTAATATTCATCTAAATTTTGAATAATATGATTCGCTTTTTCTTTGATTTTACTTCTATCTGATGCCGACATTTTGTTCAGCAAACTATACATCATTTTCATCCTAAAATTAGAGGATAATTTTTCTTGCTTCTCGTCCAAAAAATTCCAATATAAACTGTTAAAAGGACAAGAATCATCCTCTAATTTTGTCTTTTTGTTATATTTACATCCATCACAATAATTACTCATTTTGTGAATGTAACTTCCACTAGAAACGTAGGGTTTTGTGGCGATTTTTCCACCATCAGCAAATTGGCTCATTCCTCTTGTATTTGGCAACTGAACCCACTCAATGGCATCTACATAAATACCTAAATACCAAGCGTCAATTTCATCAGGATTTATTTGCGTTAATAAGGCAAAATTCCCAGTAATCATTAAACGTTGAATGTGATGTGCATAGCCATTATCTAAAGAATTATTAATGGCATTTTTAAGGCAATTCATTTTGGTTTTTCCTGTCCAGAAAAAGTTAGGAAGTTTGTTGTGATTGTCTAAAAAATTCTCATTTTTATAATCAGGCATCAACATCCAATACATCCCTCTCATATATTCTCGCCAACCAATAATTTGTCGAATAAAACCTTCTACTTGAGAAATGTTTATTTCATCTTTTTGCTCTCTATAAGTTTGTAAAGTTGCATCGATAATTTCTTTAGGAGAAATCATTTTGGTATTCATAGCAAACGATAATTTGGAGTGAAATAAATACCAATTATCTGTGTGCATTGCATCTTGAAAATCGCCAAAATGAATCAATAAATTTTCGCAGAAATAGGCTAATTGTTCTAACGCTTGTTCTCTGGAAATTGGATATTCAAAATATTTCTCATTGATTTTCCCCATGGATTTTACTCCAGCTTTTTCAATTTCTTGTAGGATTTCTGAAACATCATTATCAAAGTTTTTTTGAGGAGGAATAAACGTATCGCCTTTCCATTTTTTTCGATTGCTGGCATCAAAATTCCATTTTCCACCTTCAGGTTGTGCATCCACCATTAAAATTTGATGTTTTTTACGCATATCTCTGTAAAAATTTTCCATCAAAAAGGTTTTCTTCCCTTTAAAAAACGTTTTTAAATCTTCTCTTTCTGTATAAAAATGTTCGGTAGAAAAGACTTCACTTTCAATATCGATATTTTTGCAAAAATCTTTTAGTTGTTTGTCTAGTCTAAATTCATCTGGCAATTGATATTCAAACTTTTCAATATTGTTTTCTTTAATTAGTTGTGATAAATTATCGACTAAACTTTGGGTGTTTTTTTTATCATTTAATTGATAATAAATAACAGCAGGATTTTTAGATTTCAACTCATCAGCAAAATTTCGCATCGAAGCAAAAAAGCCAACTATTTTTTGAATATGATGTTTTACGTAATCGGTTTCTTGACGCATTTCAAAAAAACAATAGATATTATTTTCATCAACTTTATGATACCAAGAATGGTTGCTATTTAGTTGATCTCCTAAAATTAAGCGTAATTTTTTCATCTAAATTTTATCTTTCCTGCAAGGTTTTTGTCAGTCTTGTAGATTTTGTTTTATTAAACTTAAAATACCTACAAGGTTTTTGAAACCTTGCAGGATGGTTTTAGAATAATGTTTTCTCTAACCAAATATTTCTGAATTTATGATTGGA
>CAXBPL010000051.1:0-18885 GCA_963977615.1 uncultured Polaribacter sp.
TATCGTATAGAATTCATTGTCCAGAAACTTGTCGAACAGGTTGTTTAGTCTTGGCATAATAAGGTGTGTATTGTTCTTACTATGCTTGATGGAAAACTCAATTTCGCCTTGTGAAACGTGCAAACCATTGGAACATACTTCTCTATAAAATCCGAAGTGTCCAGAAGTCTTTTCACTACCGTCATACGAGTTTTTGAACCGTAGCATTGGCAGTATCACGTCCTTATCGTTCTTGACGGTAAACTGACTTATATCGTCTATGATAAAGTCGGTAATGAACGACCTATCATTTTTGTTGATGGTGCGCTTGTGAAAGTTCAGTTGTGCATCTGTCAGCATTTCTTCAGCTTTCTTGAAGAACAATTGGTTTGGAATGTGTCCATAACTGTTAGATACCACATTGACGATTTTACCATTTGAAATGATGGCATTTTCAAGCCCTCGTCGGGATTCTATCTGTGTCAGAGTTTTTAAGGATTTCATTTCTGATGAAACAAAGATTTCATCCTGTTGCAAATTTTGTAAATACATAGCTTTTGAATTTAGATTAAACAATATTTGAGCTTAACCCAAACGGAAGCTAAAATCTCAGCTCAAAAGGAAACGGAATAAATAAGTAAGGGAAGAAGCGGTGGCTTTATGCCGTAGTCTTTTGATGGGTGTATTTTACGAGTTTACCTTTGCGTTACTATTGATTGATTATTCTCTCTATTCCTTGACCATTTTAACCAAGTGTCTATTATAAAAAAAAAAGAAGGACCAGCACGAATGCCAATCCTTCTTCAAACAACAAAAGCTACTCTTTCAATCCTTGAATTTGCTTTTCAAGAACTGTTATTCGCTCTTTCAAACGTTCTTCACGCTTGTTTCTTTTTTCGGCATATTCTTTTTCGATGCCGTCAATCTTGGACTTGTAATAACCTTGCATCGCATTGTAGAATGAAATGTTAGTCAGATTATTAACGTGATTGCTTTCGCCAAAATGCACTTGCTTTGTTAGTATATACCGTATCAACTTATGAAAGATTTCCTTTTTAAACTTCTTTTTGAAATTCTCAACAATTTCTTCATCTGTCATCTTTGATGTATTGCCCAATAAATTTGAAAAGAATCTTTGTCGTCCAACATAATCTACATTGTTTTCATACAACGTCAATGAGAATGCTACCATTTCATCCACCGAAAGTGTTTTCTTCGTATCAATGTATTTGGTGTCTCTAATCATTTCAACAACTTCTTCAAACTGCTTGTTGTTCTCTATTTGCTTCTTGCGTATTTCCCTTTCGTTGATTTTAATTATCTGTTCTTCAGGGGAACAATCTGCCATTTTTCTGTTTTCCAAAGGTGCTGAATACGATGTCGATTCATTTTTGGACTGTTCAACAATCTTTATAAAGACTTCTTTGTGTCTGTATGTTTCAGGATGGAACACAATACCTTTTACAAATTCATTTTCTTTAGCGGAATTGTATTTTTCCAATTCTTCTTCGTATTGCTGTAAGGCTTCATCCAGCTCAGCTTTAAATTCATCTTCGGAATAATCGTAATGTTGGTATTCTTTCTTGATGTCCTCAATTGTTGGCTTTATCGGATTTTCTATGATTTCAACATCATCCAGCAAATAGACTTTCAAACCGTTCTTTTCCAATTGTGAAATAATCAGCTGATTGTTTTCCTCGTCTGCCCAATACTGTCGTATTTCAGGAATTAACAGTATGTTCTCTTGTTTCGATTTTTCAATCAAATTCAAGAACGACTTGCTTTTCTTCGTTTCATAACAAGCTGATTTTGTACAAACCATTTTGCCATCGCCGAAAAGATTACCTTGATTTGCCGCGTTAAACGGACATTCAATACAAGAGCCTACTTTTGGCACCAATTTCTTATCATTTACATCAAAAGATGCTTTTTCCAAATCATAGGTCTGGTCTTTAATCATCCTGTTCACCTGATGGGCACTAAAATCTTCGCCCATCGTTTCCAACATCATCTGCTGTTCTTCTGGTTCAAAAAGTGCAACACCCACACCTAACGAAATCGTCATTTCGCCATTACGAACAAAATGCTTAAAACCTTCAATTAAACCAGCCAGCTTTAATCGTTGTCTGATAAAGTTATCTGTTCTTCCCAATCGCTTTGCAATTTCTGTAGGCGCATATTTTTCGCTTAAGTAAGCAATCGCCTCAGCTTCTTCGGTAGGTTCAACATCCTGCCTTTGCAGATTTTCGATGATTTGAATTTCAAGAACATCGTTGTTCTTATATTCCCTGACAATACACGGAATAGTTTTCTTGTCGGCCATCTTACTTGCTCGATACCTACGTTCGCCCATCACGATGATAAATTCGTTTCCAGATTTTCGGACTGTAATAGGCTGTAGAACACCGTGCTTTTTGACGCTTTCGGAAAGCTGTTGCAGATGTGCTTCATTAAAAGTCTTTCTGGGTTGCATCGGGTCGGGAATGACCTTTGCAATTGATAGGTTCTCAATCTGAAGCCCAATCGCTTTTTGTGTCAATTTTTCTTTGACTTCTTTCTTGGCGGTCGTAATTTTTTTACCGCTCTTTCTTGTGGTACTCGCTTTTGTTGTCATAATACTCAAATTTTAGATTAAACAATATTTGAGCAGAAACCAAACGGAAGATAAAATCTTGGCTCAAAAGGAAACGGAATAAATAAGCGATGGAAGAGACGTTGGCTTTATGCCGTAGTCTTTTGATGGAAGTATTTTACGAGTTTAAATTGCGGTCATATTGTATGATAATAAACCCCCTTAGTTAAATTTTTATTTTCAATTCATTGGTAATATATTAGTTTAATATTTATTGGTAATAAATGTTGTTAATTGAAAAGAATTATTATTTTTGCATCAGACGAATCAAATTGAACTACAACTCACGAGAATTAGTTCACAAATCGTCAACATAGATAAAAATATTTGGCAGAAGTGCCACAGCGACAGGGCTCGCCAAGCAAGGTTCGAGTCCCGTCCAGACCGCTAAGAAAGCAAACTAAAATCCTTAACAATCTGTTTTTACAGAAAGTTAAGGATTTTTTAATTATAATCTAATTTGGTATTAATTAGTCTTCTTAAATTTATATCATTTTACCCAAATTAACTTTCAAGTATATTTTTTTTTTCGATTGTATAATTCTTAATTTTTTGCAATCAATTTTACAATTAAAGAAATTAGTGACTACTTTTCGTTAAAATCAAAAACTATAACTTCTGTAGTAATAGTATCTTCCTTTTTTTAATTTAGTGTCTTTTGTCGTTATTTATAAATTTTAATGTTTATAATATTAGATATTATAATAGGAGTTCTTAAACACCCCTCTAATTGTCGAAAAATAATATTCTTGAGGTATTTTTTTCAAGGGGTTTGAATATTTTCCTATTTAGAAATTATTTCAAAAAGAAGAATATACAGTATGAATATTTGAATAATGTCAATTTGGAATGAAGAGAATAGTCTAAAATTAAAAATCAGAATAAAACATTTTATGGTTTTATTCTGATTTTTATATTTTTAATATGAAGCAGTGTTCGATTTTTTTAATTTATTCTAAACTTTCATGAAAATTAATACCAATCATTTTCCAACGATTTTGCATTTTCTTTAATCCAATTACAAAATTATCATAATTTTTATTTTCTTTAGAAGTCCAGCCAACTTCTGCATAAGCAGCCAGTCTTGGGAAAACTTGATTGTTCATTTTTTCTACAGTTGGAATCCATTCACTCCACATTTGACAACCAGAGCCTAAAATTTTATCGTGATATTTTTCATCTAATCCTTCAGGTATTGGGTCAAAAGAATATGCTTTTGAAAGCGGGATAGATTTGTAAGTATAATCTAAATACGTCATAGAATGTAAAGAGTTTACTACTTCATGGCCACTTGTTACAGCTTTGTTTACCAAATCTAAACTTCCTTTCCAGAAATGAATAATTGCATTTTCAGACAATTTTTGTTTTACTTCCATATTAGAGTTTTCATGTTCTTTGTGAACATTATCTCCAAGAATTTCATTCCAACCCATCATTCTATGGTTATTATCTTCCATAAAATTAGAAATCTCATTCGTAAAATAAATTTGTAAATCTGCAGGAGATGATAACCCTTCTTTTTTGATTTTATCTTGAATCATTTTAGAATCTTCCCACGTTTTAAAGTTTACCTCATCACCACCAATATGTACTACATTTTCTGGAAAAAGTTCAAAGACTTCCGTTAAAACATCCTTTAAAAATTGCACAACTCTAGGATCTGATACATTGTAAGAGTCTGGTAATTTTCCAAATTCTTGAGTAACTTCTGTAGTAGTTCCTAAAATCCCTAACCAAGGATAAGATGCAATTGCAGCAGTTGCATGACCTGGCATTTCTATTTCTGGAATAATTTTTATATGTCTTTCTTCTGCATATTTAATAATTTCTCTTATCTGTTTTTGTGTATAAAAACCTTCATGAGAAAAACCGACTCTTTTTGGACTTTTTCTTTCTGCTTGCGTATCTTTTCTATAACTACCAATTTTGGTTAAATTAGGGTATTTCTTAATTTCAATTCGCCAACCTTGATCATCTACCAAATGCCAATGAAAAACGTTCATTTTTAAGACAGACATTTCATCTAGTAAGTTTTTTACAGCTTCCATTCCTTTAAAATGACGAGATTCGTCTAGCATAAATGAACGCCAAGAAAAACGTGGTTTATCAGAAATTTCGACTATTGGAAAATCTACATTTTTATTTTTATAATTTTCTTTCCCAAAATCTGAAGGTAATAATTGTTTAAAAGACTGGATTCCATAAAATAAACCTGCTTTTGAAGCACCTTCAATTACAATTTGATTATTTTTAGATGATAATTTATATCCCTCTTTTCCAAGATCTTTTTCTAAATCTTGATTGATGTATAATTTAATTCCATTTCCTTTTTTTGAGATTTTAGCTTTTTTATCAAACCCTTCTTTTAGGATTGAACATAGAATTTTTGCTTCTTCTTTGGTTTCTTTAGTAGAGATAATTTTAACATCATCATTCAATATAAAAAAACCTTCTTCTATGGAAACTTCTAAGGGTTGTGGAACTATATGGATTTGACTTTGTAAATTGAATCCGAAAAAAATCAATAGAATTACAGTAAATTTTAATTGTTTCATTTTCATCTTAAGAGTTTTTAATAAGATCAGAAAAAACGATTTTCCCATCTTTAATTGTTTGCTTTATTTGTATTCCGTTTATATTCTTTTCAAACAAAACAAAATCTGCTTTGTAACCTACTTCTAAAAAATTGTTAGAAGTTCCGAAAAGTGCTTCAGTTGGCTTTATGGAAGCCATATTCCAAGTATCTTGTAAAGATGTTATCTGTTTTTTTACTAACTGATTCACACACCAAAGTAAAGATTGTGCTGACCCTGCAAGCATATCTGTATTATCTTGCATACATAATTTTCCATCTTCATTTAACTCAACATCACCACCAATATGACTTTTATAAGTGCCAGAAGGTAACCCTGCAAAAGAAGTTGCATCACTAACTAAAATACTTTTATTGGGTTTCGTTTTTAAAAATATTTTCAATAATGAATCTGGTAAATGAAAACCATCTGCAATTAGTGTAGACCACAATTTTTCTGATGCTAATTGCTCAAAAATATAATTTTTATGTCTTGGTAACATTGCATGACAACCATTGCCTAAATGTGTGGACATAGTTGCTCCAGCATTTATTGCATTTTGAATTTGCTCTGGAGTTGCAGCAGTGTGACCTATAGAAACAATTACACCAGACTTTATACATTTGTCAATAAATTCGGTTGAATTTTTCCATTCTGGAGATATCGTAATTATTTTAATTTTTCCGTTTGCAGCTTTTTGCCATTTTTCGAATAAATACCAATTTGGAGCTTGAACAAATTCTTTTGAGTGTGCACCTCTTGGTCCATCTTCAAACGAGATAAATGGTCCTTCTAAATGAATTCCACCAATACAAGCATCTGTTTTTTTAGAATTGTTACAAGCAGTGGAAATTGTTGTTAAAAGTAGTTCTATAGCTTCTGAACTATTTGTAATTACTGTTGGATAAAAACTGGTAATTCCTTTCTCTAAAAGAATGTTGCAAATTTCATGAACATCAGTAATTTTTAAATCTAAACTATTAAAATCTATTCCTTTAAAGCCATTTATTTGTAAATCTACCAAACCAGGAGCAACAAAATAATTTGTATCCAAAGTTTCTTGTAATTCAGAAATAGCACAAATTTTTCCATTTTCAACATCAACAGAAATTGGTTTATTTGTTCTATAATCTAATGCCTTAAAAATATTATTTTTAGACATCTTTTTTACTTTTTAAGTTTAAATGTAATTCTGTTACTCTCTCTGGAACAGGTTTTTTACTTAGAAAACCTACAGTTATAAATATAATTAATGAAGCTAAAATTGGTGCGCCCATTTCTAATGAAAGCGGTTTTTCTGGAATCATCTTTAAAATAACGAAAACAAGTAAACCACCAATTATAGAACTTATGGCAGCAACACTTCCACTTTTTCTAAATGCAGGTAATAAACCTAAAATCATTGGTACAGAAATTGGTCCTAATAAAGCTGCAAACCAGGTAACAATTAAACCGAAAATTCCACCAAAACTACTTGCATTTAATCCGACAAGAATCGTTATAAAAGTGAAACAGAATGTACAGATTCTTGCCAAACGTAATTCTTTTTTTTGTGATAAATTTCTAAACTTCGAATTTAAATTCGGTAGAATATCTCTACAAATTACAGACGAAATTGTGTTAGAATCAGATGATGTCATCGAAAGTGTATTTGCAAACATAGAAGCCAAAACCAACCCTAGTAAACCAGCAGGTAAAAACTTTTTAGCCATTAAACCATAAGATAATGTAGGGTCTGAAAGATTTTCTAAAAATAAGGGTGCCACAAACATTGGATATAATAAAATTAATGGCCAAATTAAATACAATATAGAAGATAAAATCCCTGCCTTTTTAGCAACTTTTGCAGAAGATGATGAAATAAAACGCGTTGCTAAATTCCAAGTTCCTCCACTATAACTAAAGAAATTTATAAGCAACATTGCAAATGCAAAAGCAATTGTATAGGGATCATTAAAAAAGTCTGAATTCCCTTCAGGTAATTTATCCCAAACAGTTGTAATACTCATAAAACCATCATCTGTATTTAAAATAATAACAACAAACATGGTAATTCCTGCTAATAATTGCACAATAAATTGAGCAAAATCATTCCAAACATCTGCCCATAAACCACCAATTGTTATGTAGATTAATGATACAATACCAACTAGTAAAATTCCGAAAGTAATTGAAGTTCCGCTAAAAACATTTAGTAAAATTGCGATTGCTGCTAATTTTCCACCAGTATCAAATACCTTAATTAAAGAACCAACCCAAGCAATTAATTGTTGTGTTTTTAAATCATAACGCATTAATAAATATTCTGTTGGCGATTGTATGTTGGCAAATTTTCTTAATCTAGACCAACGTGGAGCAATATAAAAAGCTGCTAATAATGTTGCTATGGAAACTGTAAAAGCCCACCAAACGTAAAGTGTAAAACCATGTGTATATGCAATACCTGCGTAAGCAACAAAAACGGCTCCACTATAACCAGAAACATGGTGAGAAACTCCAGACAACCACCAAGGTAATTTTCCACCAGCTGTATAAAAATCTGCCGAATTTTTTACTTTCGAATATGCCCACAAACCTATAGATAATAAAAGTATAAAGTAAAATGCGAGAACTATCCAATCTAGTAATTCCATATAAGTTATGTGTTTTTTATGTTGATGAGTTGCTAATAATTTTCTAATTTACTAAATCATTAACAACGTTAGTTCACAAATCTAACTAATTTTTTATATTTATGCAAACGTTTGCATAAATATAAACTCATCAAAATCTACATATTTATGTAAAAATTTTAATAAAACTTTTGATAATGATATTTTTGTGAAAAAATAGCATTATAATTACCTTATCAACCAAAAGTAAATATATTTTACAGCAAACGTTTGTTATTCAATAATGAAAAATAGAATTACCTTAAAAGATTTAGCGAAAGACCTTAAATTATCTCCTTCTACAATTTCGAGAGCTTTAGGAGGGCATCCAGCCATCAGTGATGCTACCAAAAAAAGAGTCAAGAAAAAAGCAGAAGAATTAGGTTTTACACCAAACTCAATTGCTGCAAGTTTTAGAAATAAAAAAACACGTTCTATTGGTATTATTGTTCCAAGAATTGATATTCATTTTCACTCTTTGGTCATTAGCGGAATTGAAGATTTTGCTTATAAAAACGATTATAATGTTACCATTTTTCAATCTAAAGATTCTTTAAAAAGAGAAAAAGAGATTACAAAAATATTACAAACAAGAATGGTTGATGGAATCATTGGCTGTTTAAGTATTGAAACAGAAAATTGTGATCATTTTAAAAAGTTTAACAAGTTGGGTGTTCCCCTTGTTTTTTATGATCGAGTTCCTACAGATTTTGATGCAAACAAAATTGTTATTAATGATTTTGAATCTGCATATACAGCCACAAAACACTTAATAAAGAGTGGTTGTAAAAAAATCGGACACATTGCTGGAAGTCAAAAAACCAGTATTTTTAAAGCACGTTTAGAAGGGTATAAGGCAGCTTTAAAGAAATATAAAATTCCTTTGGATGAATCCTTAATTATGTACACCAAAAATTTAAGTTATGATGAAGGTGTTTCTAGTGCTAAAAAATACCTGAAGCTTCCTGAATTACCTGATGGAATTTTTTGTGCCAACGATTATTCTGCTGTGAGTGTTATTCAGGTTTTTAGAAAAGCAAACATAAAAATACCAGAACAAGTTGCTATTGTTGGTTTTAGTAATTACCCAATTTCTAGAATTATTGAACCGAATTTAACAACAATTAATGATCGTGCTTTTCAAATGGGGGAATCTTCCACAAAGTTACTTATCAGAAAAATTGAAGATGAAAATGATATTATAGATTCTGAAATTATTACCCTTAAAACAGAGCTAATTATTAGAGAATCTTCTAAACTAAATGCTTAATATCTTATTTTATTTTCACCAAACGATTGTATAAAACTTTTACAGGCTGAATTCTCAACTCATTTTGGTTTTTCAATTCAGAATCATATAAAAAACCTTTGTTTAATTTTGTGAATCTTTTATTTAGTTTTTTAGCATCTTTTAAAATTTCATCTAATCTATCAACTAGAGCAGTAGTTTGAGACTTTTTAAAGTCTGTAGAATTAAGTTCTTCAACTACTTCTTTAAAATCTAAATAATGCATTCTTAAATCTGCCATTAATTTAAAATGTTCAAATTCTTTTTTGTTTTTAGAAGGATTTATAGCACATAAAGCGTTTCTAATTTCACCAAAATCAGCTAACATTTGAGTTACACTTTTGCTTTTTTCTGGTTTTCCGTTTGTAACTAATTCTGGTTTAGCAAATATAAAATTAGATAAACTTTGAGCATCATTTTCATTTAAACCAAATTGAGTTTTTGCGTACTTTAAAACAAATTCTTTCTCTTGAATTGGTGTTTTACTTTCCAATGCATCTGCATAACTGGCAACTAAAATTCGGAACCCAGAAAGTGGATATGTATTTCTGATTTGTTCCATGTCAATTACATCATAATTTACATCCCAAGTAAAACCATAAGCGCCAGTTGTAGACCAAGATGTCATTACAATTCCTTTGTAATTTGCTTTTCTTGCGTATGGAATAAATTCCTTTTGGTTCTTAAAATGTGTGGTCCAATCTGTAACATACCAATTATCTGGATGACTTCTAATAGAAGGTGATCCCCAAAAAGTAAATCCCTTTTTTTGAAGCTCTGGAACATCACCAAAATGATTAATTCTCCAACCATAATTCCAATCTACAAAAATAGTTTCACTTGGTAATTCTGATGCTGCTTCTGGATGTTTTAAAATAATATCAGCCCACATTACAGGTTTTTTTCCTGCTGCAATTACCAATTCAGTAATCATTTTCATGTGATCTACAAACAATTTTGATTTTCCTTCCTCTTCAACTTTTTTCTTACATTTTTCATCATGACCTAAAAGATAGGTTTCATCTCCACCAATATGAATATATTCTGATGGATGAGTTGAAGCTAAATCTCTAAATAATTCTGCAAATAATTCTTTATTGTCTGCAACTTCCATTGGGCATAATTGAGAAATATCTTTTCTGTCTTCTTTTAAGTTACTATATCTTGGATTTCGTAAAATATATTCCACATGTCCTAATGTTTGTTGCAGTGGAATTACATCAATATTTAAGGTTTTACAGTGTGCAATAAAATCTTTTATTTCTGCTCTAGTATATGAATATTCGTTAGAAATTGCCACATGATTTTCAAAAGGATACGTTCCTTCCCATTCTAAAACTAATGTATTCATGCCCATTTTAGAAAGTTCTGTTGCAAATTCTTTTAACGCATTTGGCGTCATTACTTGAATTCTTAAATCTAAATGAAACCCTTTTACATCAAAATTATTTTCATTTTTTTGAGCAGAAGTTTCTATAGAACTTACTAGGATTAAATTTATGATTAATAGGAAGTTTAGAATGGATTTAATGTTCATATTTATCAATTTAAATAGAGAGAATTTTTATTAATTTTATTGAAAAACGAGCTTTAAATTATTTTTAAAGTGCTTTCGTAATTTCTTTATTTTTTGAGAATGCTTTCTCATCAAAATAAAATTTGCAATTAGGGTGTGTTGTTAGTATAGAAGCAGGACAAGCTGTAGAAATTACGCCTGAAAGTGTGTTTTTTACTGCTTCACTTTTTTTAGTACCTAAAACTACACAAAATAAGTGATTTGCATTCATTAAAGTTGGTATTGTTAATGTAATTGCTTTTTCAGGAACGTCATCAAACGTATCAAAACAAGCATCATTAACTTGCTGTATTCTACATGCGTCATCTAATTCTACAACCTTAATAACTTTTGGGTCGTTAAAATCTGCAACTGGTGGATCGTTAAAAGCAATATGTCCATTTTCGCCAATTCCTAAACAAACAATATCTATTTTTTCTTCGGATAAAAGCTCTTCATACCTTGCTAATTCTTCAGCTATACCATTATGAACGTTAATCGTGTTTTTCTGTTTTACAGTAACTTTTGAGAATAAATGATCTTCTAAATAAGATGAAAATAATTCTGATGCATTTTCTTTTAATCCAATATATTCATCCATATGAAATGTAACTATCTTGCTCCAGTCTATTAATTTAGAATTGGTTATATAGTTAAGCATTGAGTTTTGAGAAGGTGCTGCTGCAAAAATAATTCGTACCTCCTTTTTTGTTTCTAGTAATCTTACAATACAGTCTTCCACAGCTTTTCCAGCTGTATTTCCTGTTTTTACTTTATCAGAAGAGACAGTAATGTTCTGATTAAATTTTATCATTATTTTTCTTTTGTATTTGTTTTAGGGATCTTCTTTTCTTTAAGAGAAATTAATCAACAGAAAAGTATCGATTGTAAGGAATTAGTTTTGGGGGAATTAATTCAAATATTTTATAAAATTTCTATACGATCAATAATCATTTCTGCTGATTTATTATCTGATGGTGCACTTCCTCTGAACAACCATAAATTTATTTTAAAACGTTCTTCATTTTCTGGTGGAATATTACTTCCTGTATACGTCCAAGTACTAATTACATCTTTAGATTCTGGAGTTAATGTGTGCCCTTGGTAACTACCAAACTCAATTTTATCTGCTTTCCAATCGAAAAAATGTGTGGACAGATTGCTATTTAAGTCGAGGTTAAATCTGGTTTTGTTTCCAGTTAAGTGAGAAGGTTGCACTGCAAATTGAGAATTTTCATTATCTGATTTTGACCATTTAGAAAACTCAATATCAATTTCTTGATCATCATTTTTATACGTAAAAATACCTGCAACTACGTTTTCATCTAATGCTTCAACATCACTTGCTACATAAACCACATATTTTTTGTAACCAAATGTTTTTCTTAAAGTTACACCAGAACAATACCAATTTCCACCATCTTGAACTACTTTTAGATGTAATCTTCCTTGATCATCTACCCAAACATTTTCTTCTGAATCAGAAAATAAATTGGGTCCTGGTCCTTGTTTTGTTTCATCTGAAGTTCGAACAACCCATTCATATCCAGAAAAGTCTATAATTCTAGTTTCTGGTTCTACAGGATTGTCTTGTACTTCTGAACTTTTCGCACATGAGTTTATTAAAATCAGTAAGAAAAAGGAGTAAAATAAAATGGATACAGGTTTTTTCATCAAGTTTTATATTTTTATTGTACAGTTATATTAATATCAAAAGCAGGTAAGTTTGCACCAGCTTTATCTTTAGTTGTTACAGTAATTTTGTCATCTGCTCCATTACCATTGTTAATATATACAACATTCATAACGTCTACATCTTCTTGTGTAAATGAATCGCCAGCTTGTAATACACTTGCTCCTCTAATAAACCAACCATTTTGTGGTGCTTGTTGAATGGTAAAACTAATGTCTGCTGCTGTTGCTCCAGAAACTTCTAAAACACTATTATTTAAAGCATATGCTTCTCCACTATTAACTGTAAAACCAGTATTTCTTTCAATAATTAATGTTGAATTTCCTGTAGCAAAACGTGCAATTAACATAGATGGCAAATTACCTCCTGTATTTTCTTTTGTCCAGAATTCGTCTGTTTCATCTTTTAGATTTTCTTGGTCTAACATAAAGGCAACTTTTCCATTATGAGTTAAAGCTTTATAGTAATCTAGAATGTCAAATTGAAAAGCTGAAACTTTTGATGTAGTTATTGAAGCTATAGGATCTGTGGTTGGGAAAGGTGCATTATCAAACGTAATTCCAGATTCTGTCCAAGTAGTATCTTGCACTTCTAAAATATCAAAATCAATACCTTTTGCAGCCGTAAATTTTACGTTTAGCTCTAAATTCATTTCAACAATTACGCCTTCTTTTGTAAAATCTTTTAGATTAAACATTAAAAAACCTTTTCTTAAATAATCTTTATTTGATGCACTCTTTACTCGAATACGTTCATCTGATCCATAATTTCTGCCAGAACTACCACCACCATTTACATATGAATCTGCAATTGGAAAAATTGTATCTCTAACAATATCTGGATCTGGAGAAGCTGGTGTTAAACGTGCAGAAAAGAAAATTATATCATCTAAAATATGAACAACACCATTTGTAGGTTTTATGTTAGATGTTATGATTGTCCATTGTTTGTTAGTTCCTTCATTTATTAACCCTGTATAACCACTTGTTCTTGATAAGAAAACAGTTTGTCCGTTTTCACTTGGGTAAGGTAAAGGATTGTTTCTTTCAGAAATGTTAGGATCATCAAAAGAAACAACTGCATTTACAATATGATATTTTAATGCGTTTCTTAAAATTGGAACTGGAACTTCTGATAAATCTAGATAAGAATTATCTGCTAGATAATTTTTAAAAGCTTCGTTTGTAGGTGCAATAAATGTCTTTTTATCTGCAGCTTCGTAAAAACTTTGGATTCCAGTTAATGTTATTGCTTCTTCTAGAAATGCTAAAGAATCATTTTGTTGAATAAACTCCCAAGCATTTACAGATAAAGGAGTATTTGAATTGGACTTTTTATACGAAAAATCTTCTTGAACTTCACAACTAAAAAAAGTACTTAATACAACTGAAAAGAAGATTCCAATTGTGAGATACAGTAATGTTTTATTATTTTTCATTATTTCTGAATTTTAATTATTTAATGCATTTTTTAGGAATAGATACTTACCTGTAAAATTGATTTTGTGTCAAATTAGGGTTTCTATTAATAGCGTCTTCGTGAATTGGCCAAACCAAATTTTCTGGATCGCTTAAACCATTTATAGGATTCATAGTACTTATTGCTCTACCAGTTCTTACCAAATCGAACCATCTATGACCTTCAAATGATAATTCTACTGAGCGTTCATGTAGTATTGCCGATTCTAAATCTCCATATAAAGTAGTTGCTGTTGCTAATGTTAAAGATTCTAAACCTGCTCTAACTCTTATTAAATTTAATAATCTTAAAGCTTCAGTTGTATCTGCTAATTTGTTATGTGCTTCTGCTTTAAGCAATATAATATCTGCCAAACGTATCAAAACAATATTGTTTGCTGAAGGATCTGCACTTTCATCATTAAAACCTTGTCCGAAGAATTTCCAAATTTTTCTTGGATCTGCATCTGTAGTATCATAAATAAGATCTTTTCTTAAATCTCCATCTTCAAAAGAGTTTTTGAATATTTCACTTGGAAAATAATCACTATCAGCTCCAATAGCATATAAAACTCTTAATGCATTTGTTTGAACCTCATTATAACCAACTTCAAAAATACTTTCATTAGAATACCCAGAGGTAAAAATTCTAGACCAATCATTTATAGAAACTAAAGAGTATAAACTGTTATCTAATACTTTTTCTGATGATTCTATAGCTGCATCATACTGATTTCTCCACATATACACTTGTGTTAACAATGCATGTGCTGCACCTTGCGTAAAAAGAATTCTAGAACTATCACTAGAAAAAGTTACTCTACAGTTTTCTGATGCAAAAATTAAATCATCAACTATTTGATCAAGTACAAGCTCTTTATCAGTTTTAGAAATAAAGAATTCTTGCTCAACACTTTCATAAGGTTCTGTAATTAAAGGAACATCTCCCCAAACTCTAACTGCATAAAAATAAGATAATGCACGAAGTGCTCTAGCTTGCGCAATTAACTGTAAACTAAATTCACTTTCTGATTCAAATACAGTTGGTACATATTTAATAGCATAATTTGCACGACTAACCGTTTCATAAATACTATTCCATCTTGCAGAAGTAATACTTTGGTTTAGGATGTTTTGTTGCAATGCTAAAGGATCTCCAGCATGGTTTGTATTTACTGCATCTGCTCTACCTTCTCCCCAATAAGAAAAGTTAACACGAAACGTAGATTGTGCAGCATCGTAAATTCCATAAACACCTGATTGTGCATCGCTTGAGTTTTTGTAAAACCCTTGCCCTGAAAAGCTACTTACTGGATCTTTCTCTAAAATATCTGAACAAGAGAAGAATATCAGCGTTAATAATCCACTTAATAAAATTGGTTTTATATTTTTTATATTTTTCATAATTATTTTTTTAAAATCCAATGTTTAATCCTAAAATAAATGTGCGACTTTGAGGGTAAGAACCTTCATCAACACCTTCTCTTAATCCGCTGTAAGAATTTACATCTGGATCAAAACCTGTGTAACGTGTCCAAGTTATTACGTTTACTGCAGATGCAAATAATTCAACTTTTCTTAAACCTAAATTTTCGATAACATTATCTGGTAAGCTATATCTTACGTTAATATTTTTTAACTTAATATAAGAACCATCTTCTACCCAACGACTTTGAATTCTACTGTCTGATTGAAAAGGATCATCTCTAACTGGTCTTGGGAAATCTGTAATATCTCCTTGATTTCTCCATCTAGTTAAAGCATCTGTAGAAAGGTTATTATATCTTACAACAGAGTTTCTTTGATGATTAATTTCACTATAAATATCGTTTCCAACAGAATACTGTAAGAAGAAACTTAAACTAATTCCTTTATAAGAAAAGTTGTTGGTAATTCCTCCAAAGAAATCTGGAGTTGCATCTCCAATAATTTGTCTATCGTTATTGTCTATGATGTTATTTCCATCAACATCATCCCAAATAGGATCTCCACCTTTAAAAATTGCTCCTAAAGCTCCGTTTGTAACTTGGTCTACATTGTCTGAATCACTTGCGTAAACTCCGTTAAATTTCCATCCGTAAAAAGTACCAATTGGACTTCCTTCTTTTAAAATATGATAATTACCATTTTGGATAAAACCGTTTGTTAGTACATTATCTGGTAAATCTGTAACTTGGTTTCTATTTGAACTAATATTAAAATTAGTGCTCCATTTAAAGTCGCCTACTAAATTTTTAGAATTTATAGATAATTCAACACCTCTGTTTTCGATGCTACCAATATTTTGGGTTACTGTAGAAAAACCTGTTGTTCTTGGTACAGGAACGTTAAATAATAAATCGTCTGTGATTTTTAAATACACATCTGTAGTTACTTGTAATCTATTATTTAAAAAAGATAAATCTAAACCTGCATTATATTGTGTACTTGTTTCCCAAGTTAAACCAGAATTTGACATTACTGATGGAGCAGCTCCAGAAAAATCTAAATAATTTGTTCCTACTGCAAATTCTCCTTGTGCAGTATAATTTCCTATAGATTCATTTCCTGTTTGTCCTGCTGTTAAACGAATCTTTCCATCATTTAAAAAGTCTAAGTTTTCAAGAAAATCTTCATCAGAAAAACGCCATCCTAAAGCAACAGAAGGAAAATAACCAAACCTGTTATCTTTACCAAATCTAGAAGAACCATCTGCTCTTATATTTGCTTCAAATAAATACTTTTCTTTATAATCATAAGCTACTCTTGCAAAATAAGAAAGTATAGAATGCTCTGTAGTAATATTTACATCTTGATTAGAAATTGTTCCTGCACCATTTAAGGTTGTAATATTATCACTAGAAAAGAATTCACCATCTAAACCAGTTCTTTCATATTGCCAATTTTGAAAACTAATACCTAACAAAGAAGAAAAGTTATGGTCTTCTGAAAAAGCTTTATTAAAAGTTAAAAAAGTTTCATTTCCCCAAGTTAAATTGCTAATAGCTCTTACTTCTCCACTATTAAAGCCAGGTCTATAATCTAAAGAAGCTGGAAGAAATTTATCTTCCTTCATTGATAAAAAGTCTAAATTAATATTACTTCTTAACTTAAGGCCTTCTATAATATTATATTCTCCATATTGATTTGCTATAATACGATTTGTCTTGTTGTTATTTGTAGCTAATTCAGCCAATCCAACAGGGTTTCTTCTTCCAAATTGATATCCATTATAAGAACCATCAGGTAAAAAATTTGCAAAAATTGGAGGACGAACTAATAATTCTCTAACAATACTTAAATTGTTAGTTCCACCTGCATTTATTCTTTTATTAAAACCGTTTGTGTAAGAAATACTCTGTCCAAAAGTTAATTTTTCTGAAGCTTTAAAATCTACATTTAAACGAGATGTTACTCTTTTATAATTTGAGTTTAAAATAATTCCATCTTGACTTAAGAAAGAAGAACTCCATGCATATTTTACATTTTCAGATCCTCCTCTTACAGATAAATCTACTTTATATTGTGGTGCAACTCTTAATAATTCGCTTTGCCAATCTACATCACCATTATTTCTAGGATTTAAAGAATCCAAAACAATTCCATTAGGCACTGTAGGATTATCCATATTTGCATAAGAATCTAAGATTACTTGTCTGTACTGTGTCGCATTTAAAACACTTAGTTTTCTAGTAATTTCACTTACACCCGTTAAAATGTTAACATCAATTTGTGCTTTACCAGATTTACCTCTTTTGGTAGTAATTAATACAACACCATTTGCAGCTCTTGAACCATAAATTGCAGTCGAAGCTGCATCTTTTAATATTTCTATGGATTGAATATCACTTGGGTTAATATCTGATAAAGGGTTTAAACCAAAATTTTCTGTTCCGTTTAAAGAAGACAAAGAATTTGATTCGATAGGGACACCATCAACTACATAAAGTGGAGTGTTTCCTGAGTTTAAAGATGAATTCCCTCTAACTTTAATAGACATTCCTCCTCCAGGAGCACCAGAATTTGATACTACTTGCACACCAGCAGCTCTACCTTGTATTGCAGAAATTGGGTCTTGTGCGTTAGATTCTGCAATTGCTTCACTACTTACAGAGACTATAGATCCTGTTAAATTTCGTTTCTTTTTCTTGCCATAAGCAACAATTACAACTTCACCTAATTCATTAGAAGCTGCTGATAAAGTAACATTTAAGATTTTTTCATTTTCTATTTTTACTTCTAATTTATCGTAACCTAAATAGGAAAACAATAAAATATCGCCTTTAGAAATTTGACTAATACTATACATTCCATCTAAATCGGAAGTAACACCTTTAGCAGTTCCTTTTACACTTATACTAACACCTATTAAAGATTCTCCTGTAATATTATCTGTAACTTTTCCAGTTACATTAATATTTGGAGATTGTCCATTAGTTGCAATTGTAAAAAAAATGAAAATAAAAGGAATAAATAACTTGTTTAATAACTTCCATCTGAAGAAGTTAGAAAGCAGATTTTGAGTATTTTTTTTCATAAATTAAAAGTTTGTTTATGCTATAATTTTGTCAAATATAACATTTTATTAATTTTATGCAAACGTTTGCGTAGGAAAATTTAAAAATATATCGTAAATATTTTTATTATTTGTTATAATCCCCTTTGTAACTATTGTTGCTGTTATTTTATAAATGCAAACGATTGTTTTCTATTTACTTAAATATAACTTGTGTTTTAAATTATGATCAAATAAGAAGGGGAATTAATTTTTATTGATAGATGCTAAAATTTAAAATAATTTTTTGCATTGAAATAGGAAATGTCATTTACAATATCACCTAAAAAAGAAATATCGTTTGGTAATTCTCCATTACAAATATCTTTACCTATAAGATTGCAAAGTATTCTTCTAAAATAATCGTGTCTTGCATAAGAAAAAAGACTTCTGCTATCTGAAAGCATGCCAACAAAGCAGGATAATAAACCAATATTAGACAATGTGTTAAGTTGTTTTTCAATTCCATCTTTTTGATCCATAAACCACCAAGCAGCACCAAATTGAACTTTTCCTTTTATAG
>CAXBPL010000052.1:0-18833 GCA_963977615.1 uncultured Polaribacter sp.
AAAAAGGAGGAGATTTAGAGGGAATTCAGTTGTGGCTAAATCTACCTGCAAAAGACAAAATGAGTACGCCAAATTATCAACATTTAGAAGAGGAACAAATTCCAAAACTATTTTCTGATGATAAAAAAGTGCAATTAAACATTATTGCAGGAAATCAACAGAAGGAAACAGGCTTGATAAAAACACAGACAGCAGTAAATGTGTTTACAGCAAATGCTGATGAAGGAGGAACCCTAGAAATTGAAATTCCAGCAACGCATCAATCTTTGATTTATCTATTAGAAGGAGAAGTTTTGGTAAACGAATCAGATCGTTTAAAAAAGGGAGAAAATCAAATGATTGTTTTCAATCAAGATGGAAATACCATTCAATTTGAAGCAAAAATGGCAAGCACTTTATTGATTTTGTCTGGAGAACCTATCAACGAAAAAATAACCCAATATGGGCCTTATGTAATGAATACGCAAACTGAAATTTTAGAAGCAATGCGTGATTATCAACAGGGAAAAATGGGGTACTTGTATTAAAAAAGTGCTTTCTAAAATGAAGTTTTAGAAAAACATTAATTTGTCATTCCTGTGAAAACAGGAATCTAAAAAAAAGACAATTTTATATAAAAAGACCCTGAAACAAGTTCAGGGTGATAAACAAATTTATCATGAAAAAAACAATTCACAAAGCAGACTCAAGAGGACTTGCAAACCATGGTTGGTTAAAATCATATCATACCTTTAGTTTTGCTAGTTATCAAAATCCAAATAGAATGAATTTTGGAATGTTACGTGTTTTAAATGATGATATTGTGCAACCAAAAATGGGTTTTGGGACACATCCTCATAGAAATATGGAAATTATTTCAATTCCAATTTCGGGTGCACTTTCTCATAAAGACGATATGAATAATCAACGTTCTATAGAAGTTGGAGAAATACAAGTAATGAGTTCAGGAACTGGAGTTACACATTCAGAATTTAACGATTCTAAAACAGATGCAGCTAATTTTTTACAATTATGGATTCTTCCAGAAAAGCAAGAAGTAACACCTTATTACAATCAAAAAATGTTTGCTGCAGCAGGTAGAAAAAACAAATTTCAAACCTTAGTTTCTCCAAAAGACAAACAAGTTGAAGGTTCTTTGCCTATAAATCAGCAAGGCTATATTTCGATGATTGATTTAGAAGCCGATTTTGAAACCGAATACGAATTAAAAAACGGAGCGTACTTCTTTTTAATTGATGGTGAAGTTTCTGTTGCAGATGAGGTTTTAGAAAGTAGAGATGCAATTGGTATTGAAAATGCAGAAAAAGTAAAGGTAAAAGCATCCAAAAACAGCAAATTATTAATTATTGATGTTCCAATGAGATAAAAATATTTGAGTCATCTTAAATATAAAGATACTTTTAAGCACAAAAAAAATCGTTTTGAAATTTTCAAAACGATTTTTTTATGGTCAACTAAAGAAATATTTTATGCTTCACCTAAAGTAATTCCTTTAACGTTCACAAATTCTTTCATACCAAAACCTCCATGTTCTCTACCAAAACCAGAATCTTTTACACCTCCAAAAGGCATTGCAGGATCTGCTAAACCAAAAGAATTGATAAAGACCATTCCAGTATCAAAATGATTTTTGGCTAAATTTTTAGCTTTTTCTACATCTTTAGAGAAAATTCCTCCACCTAAACCAAATCTGCTGTCGTTTGCAATTCGCATGGCATCCTTTTCATCTTTTGCTTTAATTAAAGAAGCTACAGGTCCAAAAAGTTCATCATCATAAGCAGGTTGTCCAGGTTTTACATTTCCTAAAACTGTAACAGGATAATAAAAACCATCACCTTCTGTCATTTTTCCACCACATAAAATTTCGGCACCTTTTTGTACACTTTGTTCAACTTGTTCATGTAAAGTTTCACGTAAATCTTCTCTAGCCATTGGTCCCATGTCAGAACTTTCATCCATTGGGTTTCCAACTTTTACGTCTTTCATCGCTTTTACAAAAGCATCTTTAAACTGATTATAAACTGCATCCACAACTACAAAACGTTTTGCAGCAATACACGTTTCACCATTGTTGTAAATTCTACCTTGTACACATTTTTCTACAGCCAATTCAATATCAGCATCTTCTAAAACAATGTAAGCATCATTACTTCCTAACTCTAAAACTACTTTTTTAAGTTCGGCAGTTGCTTTTTGACCTACTTTTTTTCCAGCTCCAGAACTACCAGTTAATGTAACTCCTCTAACATTTTTATGTTTGATAACTTCATCAGATTGCTCATGAGAAATTAATAAAGTTTTAAATAAATTTTCTGGCAAACCAGCTTCCGTAAATATTTTTTCTAACAGTAAACCTGTTCCAGTAACATTCGATGCGTGCTTTAATAAAACTGCATTACCAGCCATTAAATTTACAATTGCATATCTAATTACTTGATAAGATGGATAATTCCAAGGTTGAATTCCGTAAATAATTCCAATTGGAGAATAACTTACAATTCCTTTTCCGCCCGTAAATAATTCACGATGTTCGTCCTTTAAATCTTCTACACCTTTTTTGGCTGTATATTTACAAATACCAGCACATAAATCGACTTCTTGATTACTTTGAGGAAGTATTTTTCCCATTTCATTTGTCATCAATTTAGAAAGTTCGTCTTTATATTCAACCAATTTTTCTCCAATTGCTTCGATTACAGTCGCACGTTTTTCTAAAGATTGATGTCTCCAATCTAAAAATGCTTTTTGGGTTTTTTCAATCGCTGAATTCATATCAGCATCTGAAATATGGTTATACGTTTCTAAGGTTTTTCCTGTTGCAGGATTTATCGTTTTTATTGTTTTGTCTTTGCTCATCTTTCTATATTTTATTGTTGTTCACTTGGTAAAATGTGAATGTTATTAATGTTTGCTCTCGCTGGCTGATTTACTGCATAAAAAATTGCGTTTGCAATATCTTCAGCTTGTAAAGTTGTCATTTTAGCCATTCCTTTTAATTCTTTTTTGATATCCTCATCTGTAATTGTTTCAAATAAAGAAGTATCTACAGCTCCTGGTTCTATTGAGGTTACGTTAATTCCATATTTTTTTGAAATCTCTTTTCGTAAACCTTCAGAAAACATTTTTACTGCAGCTTTTGTTGCGCAATAAACTGCACCTCCAGGAAAATAATTATAAGCAGCTGTTGATGAAATGTTAATAATATGCCCACCTTTATTTTCGATTAAAGTTGGTAAAACAGCTTCTACACCATTTAAAACACCTTTAATATTTACATCAACCATGGTATTCCACTCATCAGTTTTTAATTTTTCGATATATGATAAAGGCATTAAACCAGCATTATTTACTAAAATGTGTACAGAACCAAACTCTTTCTTTGCTTTTTCAACTACTTTTTTAAAATCTTTACTTTTAGTTACATCAGCAGTAACCACCAAAGCAATTCCATTATCAGCTTTAATTTTTTTGGCTAATTCTTTTAATTTGGTTTTGCTTCTTGCAGTCAATACAACTTTAGCACCTTCTTTCGCCATTTTTAAAGCGGTTGCTTCTCCAATTCCACTAGATGCTCCAGTAATAATTACTACTTTATCTTTAATATTCATAGTTTGTCTATTTTAAATTCATACAAATTTCTTTATTTTAAAGGTTTTTAATGATTGCAATCCATTGGGATCTTGACTTGAATGCAAAACCAATTGTTAATGATTTCTAAATATTTGACGATTATGTATTTCCAATTTCAATGATTTTCAAAAAATAAACATATCTTGCAGTTGTTATGCGTGCATAATAAATTTAAAATAAAGATTGATGAAATATAAGCACATTTTTGAGCCATTAGATTTAGGATTTACTACTTTAAAAAATAGAATTTTAATGGGTTCTATGCACACAGGTTTAGAAGAACAAAAAAACGGTTATGAAAAAATGGCTGTATATTTTGCTGAACGTGCAAAAGGAGGAGTAGGGTTAATTGTTACTGGAGGAATTGCGCCAAATATTCAAGGTTGGACAGCCCCTTTTTCTGCAAGATTGAGTTCTAAAAAGCAGATAAGAAATCATCAAAAAGTAACAAAAGCTGTTCATGAAGCAGGTGGAAAGATTTGTATGCAAATTCTACATTCAGGACGTTATGGATATCATCCTTTTAATGTTGGAGCATCTACTATAAAATCGCCAATAACACCTTTTACACCTTTTAAATTAAAATCTTCTGGAATAAAAAGAACGATTAGAGATTTTGTAAACTGTGCAAAATTAGCCAAAGATTCTAATTATGATGGTGTTGAAATCATGGGTTCTGAAGGATATTTAATCAACCAATTTATTGTTAAAAGAACCAATACTAGAACCGATAATTATGGTGGATCTTATGAAAACAGAATGCGTTTGCCAATTGAATTGGTAAAACAAACGAGAGCAGCTGTTGGTAAAGATTTTATCATTATTTATAGATTATCGATGTTAGATTTGGTTGAAAATGGTTCTTCTTGGGAAGAAGTTGTTCAATTAGGAAAAGAAATTGAAAAAGCTGGAGCCACTATTATAAATACAGGAATTGGTTGGCACGAATCTAGAATACCAACCATTGCAACTTCAGTTCCAAGAGCTGCATTTACTTGGGTTACCAAAAAGATGAAAGAAGAATTGTCAATTCCGTTGATAACTTCAAACAGGATAAATATGCCAGAAACTGCTGAAAAAGTATTGGCAGAAGGTGATGCAGATATGGTTTCTATGGCTCGTCCATTTTTGGCAGATCCAGAATGGGTTAACAAAGCAAAAGCAGAAAAAAGTGATGAAATAAATACTTGTATTGCTTGTAATCAAGCATGTTTAGATCACGCTTTTCAGAAAAAAGTTGCAAGTTGTTTGGTAAACCCAAGAGCTTGTCATGAAACAGAATTGAATTATAATCCTACTTCAAATAAAAAGAAAATTGCTGTGATTGGTTCTGGACCAGCAGGTTTAGCAGCTGCAACAATTGCAGCAGAAAGAGGACATTTTGTTACGTTGTTTGATGCTGCTTCAGAAATTGGAGGGCAATTTAATATGGCAAAACAAATTCCAGGAAAAGAAGAGTTTTATGAAACCATCAGATATTTTCAAAAACAAATTGATTTACATAAAGTTGAGGTAAAATTAAACACCAAAGTTTCAGTAGAAGATTTAGAAAAATCAGACTTTGATGAAATTATTTTAGCAACAGGAATAAAACCAAGAGAATTAAAAATTGAAGGATTTGATCATCCAAAAGTTTTGAGTTACATAGAAGTTTTAAAAGAGAAAAAACCAGTTGGAAAACGTGTTGCAGTTATTGGAGCAGGAGGAATTGGTTTTGATGTTTCAGAATATTTATCTCATGAAGGCGAATCTACAGCATTAAATATTGATGCTTGGTTAAAAGAATGGGGTATTGATAAATCTATGGAATCTAGAAGTGGAATTGAAGGTGTAAAACCAGATTTTCATCCTTCTCCAAGAGAAATTTTTATGTTTAAAAGAAGCAAAGGAAAGTTTGGAGGCAATTTAGGGAAAACTACAGGTTGGATTCATAGATCAACCTTAAAAAAGAAAAAAGTACAATTTATAGGCGAAGTTTCTTATACTAAAATCGATGATCAAGGATTGCATTATATTCAAAATGAAAAAGAAATTATTTTAGATGTGGACAATGTTGTTATTTGTGCTGGACAAACACCTTTTAAAGAATTATATCAACCTTTAATAGATTTAGGTAAAAAAGTTCATGTTATTGGTGGTGCAGATTTTGCAAGTGAATTAGATGCAAAAAGAGCCATTAACCAAGGTGCAAGATTGGCAGCAGCATTGTAATATTTTTTAAAATATTTTTGTTGCAAGTTTTTTGGAAAAATATCATCTAAAGAAGTATATCTAAAAGACATTATGAAAAATATATTTTTATTTACTTTATTAGTAACCAGTTTTGGTTTTTACGCACAAGGTCAAAGAGGAAATGGAGGAGGAAGACCACCACAAAATCAAAATGGACAAAAAGGAGAACAAAGAGAAGTAAAAGAATTTAAAGCAAGTGATGTTGCAGGTGTTTTTTATTATGATATTGAGGAAGTCATTAAAAAGATAAAAGTTAAAGATGAAGCCACTCAATATAAAGTAAAAACTGTTTTAAAAGATTACAATTTTAAAATAAAAGAAATTGCTTTTTTAAACTCTCAAAAATTTAAAGAGTTAGATATTGTTATGGAATCTATGCAAGGTTCTCAAAATAGAAGACCAGAAAATAATGACAATAATGATGGTGAAACTGAGAAAGAAAGTCCTTTAAGAGAAAAAGTTGACAAAGTTATAAGACCTGTAAGAGAGGAGATAAATCAAAATGAAGAACTATTAAACGAAACTTTAACAGCTATTTTATCTGAAAAGCAACTCAAAAAATGGGTGAAATATCAGAAAAAAATAAAAGAAGAATTAGCGCCAAAGAAACTAGATAGAAATCAAAATAGTGGGCAATCTCAAAATGGAAATAGACAACAAAGAAGGTTTTAATTAAAAAAAAGCATCTAAACTATTTAATCAATTTCACAGAATTTGTGTTTCTATTTCCAACATATTCTTCTACAGAATTGGTTGGATCTAAATGTCAATTATCATCAACAATAAATTTAAAGTGATGTTTACCACCAGAAAGTTTGGTGGTAAATATCCAACCGTTTGCTATTTTAGTCATTTTAGAATCGGTTTCTAACCAATAATTAGAAGAACCAGCTAAAATGTTTTCATCATTTTTTAATACTATTCTAAAATAAAAAGCAACCTTTTCTTAGTGATAGATCAAAAGTATTTAAGATAAATTATCTCATCATCTTAATTTATAAAAGAAATCTGACAATAAAATACGGTCTGAAGAATTAGATATTCGTTAATTGTATAAGCACTTTTAGAAACAACCTGTTGTTCCTTGAACATAGAATTTTCTTAGAGTTTAGGTTTATAAATATTCAAATAATTTATCGATATTTGTTAATTAATAAAAACACAACAAAACACAATAAAAATATGGGAATGAATAAAAATACTGTTCTAGGTTGGGCAACTTTTTTAATGATAGGAATGGGGGTTGCATTAATCTTATTAGGCGCATACAGATACAATGATGTTGCTGGTTGGGGTTTTGCTACAGTTGGTATTGGTTTTTTCTGTATTGCTTGGGTTTTTAACGCTTTAAAAGGCAGAGTATAAGTTTCTTTTTAAAAAATAGAAAGGAATAAAATAGTATTTAGATTAAAACAATTTGGTTTAATCTTTTAATTTTTAAATAAATAATGAATTATGAGTGATGATAAGAAAGTAATCTTTTCGATGAATAAGTTGTCTAAAACTTACCAATCAACAGGAAAACAAGTTTTAAAAGATATTTATTTAAGTTTTTTTTACGGAGCAAAAATTGGAATTCTTGGTTTAAATGGATCAGGTAAATCAACCTTATTAAAAATTATTGCTGGTGTAGAAAAGAATTATCAAGGAGATGTAACTTTTGTGCCAGGTTACAAAGTTGGTTATTTAGAACAAGAACCACAATTAGATCCTGAAAAAACGGTTTTAGAAGTTGTAAAAGAAGGAGTTGCAGAAACTGTAGCAATCTTAGATGAATACAACAAAATAAACGATATGTTTGGATTGGAAGAAGTGTATTCTGATGCAGATAAGATGGAAAAGCTAATGAACCAACAAGCAGAACTTCAAGATAAAATTGATGCTGCAAATGCTTGGGAATTAGATACCAAATTAGAAATTGCAATGGATGCTTTAAGAACGCCAGATTCTGATAAAAAAATTGGCGTACTTTCTGGAGGTGAAAAACGTAGAGTTGCACTTTGTAGATTATTATTACAAGAGCCAGAAATTTTATTGTTAGATGAGCCAACAAACCATTTAGATGCAGAATCTGTACATTGGTTAGAGCATCATTTAGCACAATATAAAGGAACTGTAATTGCAGTAACGCACGATAGATATTTCTTGGATAATGTTGCTGGTTGGATTTTAGAATTAGATAGAGGTGAAGGAATTCCTTGGAAAGGAAACTACTCTTCTTGGTTAGATCAAAAATCACAAAGAATGGCACAAGAAAGCAAAACAGCTTCTAAACGTCAAAAAACTTTAGAGCGTGAATTAGATTGGGTTCGTCAAGGAGCAAAAGGTCGTCAAACAAAGCAAAAGGCACGTTTAAAGAACTATGACAAATTAATGAGTCAAGATCAAAAACAAGTTGACGAAAAATTAGAAATTTACATTCCTAATGGACCACGTTTAGGAACCAATGTTATAGAAGCTACAGGAGTTTCTAAAGCTTTTGGAGATAAATTATTATACGAAAATTTAGAATTTAATTTACCACAAGCAGGAATTGTTGGAATTATTGGGCCAAATGGTGCTGGTAAAACAACAATTTTTAAAATGATAATGGGCGAAGAAAAGCCTGATGCTGGAAACTTTATTGTTGGTGATACTGCAAAAATTGCATACGTAGATCAAGCACATTCAAACATTAATCCTGACAAATCTATCTGGGAAAACTTTTCTGATGGACAAGATTTAATAATGATGGGAGGGAAGCAAGTAAATTCTAGAGCATATTTAAGTAGATTTAATTTTTCTGGAAGTGAGCAAAACAAAAAAGTGGATACACTTTCTGGAGGAGAACGTAACCGATTGCATTTAGCAATGACCTTAAAAGAAGAAGGAAACGTTTTACTGTTGGATGAGCCAACAAACGATTTAGATGTAAATACTTTAAGAGCTTTAGAAGAAGGTTTAGAAAACTTTGCAGGTTGTGCAGTTGTAATTAGTCACGATAGATGGTTTTTAGATAGAGTTTGTACACACATTTTGGCTTTTGAAGGAAACAGTGAAGTTTACTTTTTTGAAGGTTCTTTTTCTGACTATGAAGAAAATAAAAAGAAACGTTTAGGTGGAGATTTAATGCCAAAACGTTTGAAGTACAAAAAATTAATTCGATAATAATTTATATAGGATTTTTAAAAAAAGCAGCTAATTTTATTAGCTGCTTTTTTAGTTTAAAATAGTTTTATCAACATTACTCTCTAAAACATATTTATTGATAATGTATTTAGTTACTGGTTTTAATTCATTTAAAGTTTCTGGATGAATACCTCTATTAGTGAAAAATTCTATTTTTCCTATTGGTGATTTTCCATACCAAAATAAGGGATTTTTATCTTTAAAAAAAGAGGTGCTTTTTGAAACTTCTGCTTTATCAAAATTATCGATATCAACATTATAAATCAAATTATCGATTGCATTATCTTTTGAACACACACTTTTTTCAAAATGATTTCCTACCCAAATTATACAATTATCTGTATTTGAATTTTTAAATTTATAGATAAAAAATGATCCTAGAAAAACAACTATAAGCGAAGAAGAAATTAAGAGTTTTCTATATTTTCTTATTGATGATTTTTCTTCCAAATTATCTATGAAAAATATTTCTTTTTGAATAATTATTTCATCTGATGATTTTTCTAAAACTACATTTTTCTGAATTTGAGAACTTTCTGTTTCTCTGTTTAAATTTTCGAAATCAGCATAATCTATACATCCCAAATAGTCCGAAATTAAATCTTTTAATTCACTTTTTGGTTCTCCTGAACCGTTGTTTGATCCTTCTACATATTTGTTGTAATAGTTAACAAGAGTTCTAGGATTTATATAGTTTGGTTTTGCATATGTTGCTTCTAAAACATCAATTACAAAAAACTTAAAACTACCAGAAACGGATGTACTATCATTTTTATTTTCTGTCTTTAGTTTTTCTAATAATTGGATAAATAACTTCTTTAGCATAGCATCTTTATAGGTTTTTCAAAGTTAGAAATAATTTGGAAAATAGTTGGAAAACTCTTTAGAAAATCATTTCGAACTCTATTCCATTCATTTTCTAATCAAAACTTTGAACCTATTTGCACCTTTGTAGAAGAATTAGTTTTTCAAAAAAGAAAGAGAACTATTCTAAAAAAAACAGCATGAAATAGTGGCGTTTTTGAATTGGGAAAACAATTTACAAAACTATTTCATGCTACAACTTCCCAGAAAAGAGGCGCGCGACTCTTTTAAAATTTCATGTGTTGTGAACAATAAAAAAACTGAATTCTAAAATTTGGAGAGCAACACTATTGTTTAATTTTTAAAAGAAGAAATCATGAAAAAAGTATTTTTAGTATTCGCAATTTTATTGGCAAATGGAGTTTTTACATCTTGTACAGAGTTAGAAGAAAATCCTGAAAATTTGGAAATTTTTGCAACAGATGGTGAAGAGGAACAAGATCCAGAGGTTGGTGATGATGATGATGATTTAGTGAATTTAGGAGGAGGAAATTAAAATTTTTTAAATCAAGAATTATATTATTTTAGAGGAATGAAATGTAAAATTTTATTCCTCTTATTTTTTGTTCTTTTTTCTAGTAATTTAGTGTCAGCTTTTCAAGTTGAAAAGAATGATATTTCTTACGATAGTATTTATAAAATCGTTAAATTATACAGTAAAAAGAAAGAAAACAGAAAGGCTTTAACTTTTTCGAGGAAATTGTTAGTTGTAGCATTAGCTAATAATAACGAAAAACAACAAGCAAAATCATACTCTAAAATTGCTGAATTTTATAGAAAGCTAAATTTAAAAGATAGTGCTTTCTATTATTACAATAAATCGAAAAAAATGTATTTTCAGCAGAAAGATAGCCTTCAGTTGGGAAAAAGTTTATTTCAACTTAGTTTGTTAGAATCAAGTTTCGGAAGCTATCATGAAAGTGATTCGAGTGCAGTACAAACATTAAAATTTTTGAATGGCAGAGAAGTAAATATTATTGCTGCAACTTATAATTGTTTAGCAATAAATTCTAAAGAACGTTTTTTATACGAAGATGCAATTACTTATTATGAAAAGGCTTTAGAATTTACGGAAACTAAAAAATCAAAAATTAAATATAAAAATAATATTGCGATCCTTTATAAAGATTTTGGAGATTATCCAAAATCAATTTCTATTTTTCAAGATTTATTAAAAGACACAATCGTTAGTAAAATAACTGAAGGTAGAGTAGTAGATAATTTAGCTTATACAAAATGGTTGCAAAATTCAAAAAAAAATGTACTTCAAGATTTGTTGTTAGCAAATTCTATGAAACAAAAGATTAAAGATGATTTTGGTTTAATTGCATCTTATAGTCATTTGTCTGATTATCATATAAAAAATAATAAAAGGCAATCACTTTTTTATGCAAAAAAGATGTATGAAGTTGCAAAAAAAGAAAAAGCAACAAATGGTCTGTTAGAAGCAATAGACAAGATTTTAAGTTTAGAAACACCTAAAAATTCCATTAAATATTATAAAGAAAGTATTCAGTTAAGAGATAGTTTACAAGACGCAACTACAAAAAGACAATATAAGTTCGCGAAAATTAAATATACGTATGAAGAGCAGGAAAAACAAAAATTTAAGTTTAAAACATTAGCTGCAGAAAATAAATTAATTGCTGAACAAGAAAATAATCAAAAGAAAAATATTGTAATATTTTTAATGCTACTTACGTCTGGCTTTATTTTTTACATCTATCGAAGAAAACAGCAACATAAAAAAAGAGTTTTACGAGAAACGTATAATACTGAAACTAGAATAGCAAAAAAATTGCACGATGAACTAGGGAATGATGTTTTTAATGTTTTGACTAAAGTGCAAAATTCTAAATTTAAAACTTCAGAAATTGTAAACTATTTAGATAAAATTTATCTGCAAACAAGAGCAATTTCTCACGAAAATGATGTTGTTGAAACTGGTGAAAAATTCGATGCTTTTTTTAGAAGTTTGGTGGCAAACTATATTTCTGATGATTGTAAAGTTATTTTAAAAGATTTAAATGTTTTAAATTTAAACGAAATTTCAGATGAAAAACAAATTGTAGTTTATCGAGTTTTTAATGAGCTTTTTGTAAATATGAAAAAGCATAGTAAAGCTAGTTTGGTGCTTGTATCTTGTAAAAGAGTAAAGAATCAAATAGAAATGATGTATACTGATAATGGAATAGGCTTTGTAGAAAATAATATTGTTTTTAAAAACGGATTGAAGAATATGGAAATCCGTATAAAAAAAATCAAAGGAACTGTTAGTTTTGAAAACAAACCAGATTTAGGATTAAAAGTGATATTCCGTTTTAAGAAATAAAAAAATGTTTCAAAAAGTTTTAATTGCAGAAGATATAGATATTATAAACAGTGGACTTTTATCTACACTAAAAGAAGTGAATATTGTTAATGTAACTCACGTTTCTTATTGTGATGAAGCGTTGTTAAAATTAAGAAAAGCTTTTTTAGATGATGATCCTTTTCAATTACTAATTTCTGATTTATCTTTTATTGAAGATCATAATCAACAAGAAATAAAATCTGGAGATGATTTAATTGCCAAAGTAAGAGCAGAATTTCCGGATTTGAAAATTATCGTTTTTTCTGTAGAAGATAAACCATATAGAATTCAGAATTTATATAAAAATTGCAGAGTTAATGCCTACGTTTGGAAAAATAGAAATGCAAAAAAAGAACTAAAAAAAGCAATTAAAACTGTTTTTATAACAGATGAATTTTATATTTCGCCAGATTTAAGTAGTGCCATTCATCCAAAGCAAGCTGTAGAAATTACAGATTATGATATTCATATTATGAAATATCTTTCTAAGGGCGTTTTACAAGACGATTTACCTAGATTATTTAAAGAAAAAGAAATAAAACCTTCAGGAAAAAGTTCTATAGAAAAAAGATTAAAATTTTTAAAAGAACATTTTAAGGCCAATAATCCTACACATTTAGTGGCAATCGCTAAAGATTTTGGGTTGATATAATACTTGTATTTTGCTATAAATTATTTTGACTACGGAAACTCGTAGTCTTTTTTTGTTTAGGAGTTTTAGTTTTGAAATAAATTAAAACCAAACAAATATGAACAAATTAAATTACATCAAAGTATTATCAATCTTATTAATTTTTGCCTTTACTTTTTCAAATTGTGCATCAATTTTTACTGGCTCTAAAAGAAATGTATTGTTTGAATCCAATCCTTCAGGTGCAAAAGTGTATGTTAATGGAATTGAAAAAGGTATAACACCAACACAGATTAAAGTAAAAGCAGATGATAGAATAGATTTTAGATTAGAAAATTATAAAGAAAGAGTTGTTGTGATGGATAGTAATTTTAATTTAGTTGCAATATTAAATGGTTTAAGTATTCTTGGTTGGGGAATAGATGCTTTAACAGGTTCTTTAAAAAGAGTAGATACAAAATATGTAAAAGTAGATTTAGAAAATAGTAAGTCTGTTTCTGTTAATGAATATTTAGAAAAAGGTTTTATTAGTGAAGTTAAAATCAATACGAACAATAAAATAATTGAAACAACAATCATACTAAGCAAATAAACATATAAAGTATTAGCAATTAAACCTGGTCCAAAACCAAATAAAGACGAAGGAACGCCTGATAGAAGAAGGCGAGTAAATCCAGAGTCAAAAACAAAACATCCAAAACTAAAACCTCAAATACATGAGCCAGGAAATTAGAAATTAATATTTTTAAAATTATCAAAAAAAGAAAAAGTAATTATCTGAAACCTTACGAATATTCGTAAGGTTTTTGTTTTGTAAATAATTCACTATTTTTAAGTTGTCTATGAAGCATTTCTCAATCATTTTTCTAACTTTAATTTGCTTTCAAATAAAAGCACAAGACGTTTTTAAAACGCCTTCTGGTAAGAAATACCATTTATCTTCTTGTAGAATGGTAGAAAATGTTTCCAAAAAATTATTAGGGAAAAGTGATATTTCTAAACATCATTTAACTCCGTGTAAAATTTGTAAACCTCCAGTTTTAAAAGATTTAGTAGAAAACTTTAATTTTAGTAACAAAGCAGTTGGCAAAGCTGTTTCAGTAAGATGCAAAGGTGTTACCAAAAAAGGAACAAGATGTAAACATGTTACAAAAATTGCGAATGGTTATTGTTATCAACATACAAGTCAAGATAATAATAGTAAAAAAATGCCTTCCTCGAATAATAAAAGTTCGCTTTGTGGTGCAAAAACTAAATCAGGAAAATCTTGCAAACGGAAAGTAAAAGGTGGAGGTTTTTGTTATCAACATCAATAAAATTTTAAGTTATAGATTATCTAATTTATTTGCCTTATGGAAATCCGTAAGGTTTTGTTTTTTAGAGGTTTTATATTTGAATATATTATAATTTAAACCTGAAAATTCTTGGTTTTAGTTATCAGAAAAGAATAAGAAAAGAAAAATGATTGGGGGGTCATTTTGAGTAAGTCTGGAATTTCATCAAGTTTTAGAACTAAAAAAGGAGCTAATAGCTCTAAGGGTTTTTTATTAAGAATAGGAATTCCAAGACTTACATTCATAAAAAAGTTTTCTAAATTCTTTAAAAGTAGATGTTTGGGTTTTATTTTAGTAATGATGATTACAATATTCACGTTTTTAATTACAGAATAAATAATTTAAAATAATTATAAAGAAACAGGATTAATAATTAAAAAAAAGAAATTCCAAAACATTTGATCAGTTAGGAATTTTAGTGATTGACGAAAGTGTTTCAATAAAATTAAAAAAATACCCCTCACTTTTAAAAGTGAGGGTTGTTTTTTTTGAACTCAACTTTGTAGTGTGAACTAAAAAAGTCAAGAATATCTTTAATAAGAAATTTAATTTAAGATTGAGACTTTTTAAGACTCAAGAAAAATTTAAAAAATTTAATCGTTAACATTGCTGAAGAACATAAAAAAGGAAAAACAGCAAAAAAGAAAGTCATTACAATCAATCCATCATTAATATTTTTTATGCTTCCTATTGCCATTAAATAAAGGCCAGAATAATATAAAACGATTGACGTGAATACAAGTAATACAACTTGTCTAATTGTATCTTTATGCATGATTTTAGGGATTTATGGGGTTTAAGGCACGCAATATAAAAATAATATTTAGTATTTAAAAAATAATATTAATTTTTATAATATTCTACATTTTTCAGTGACTTAAAGCGATCATAAAAAGATTATTTTTTTTCTAAAAATTCATTAGGTGCAAAGTAGATTTCTTTTGCAGTCCACCTTTTTTGTAAGTTTTTTAAAGACGTTTTAAACAATGTAAAATCTTTACGTTTTTTTGCTGTCCAACCAATTTCTGCATATGCTGCAATTCTTGGAAAAACTTTATAATGCATATCACCATTTGTTGGTATCCATTCTCCCCACATTTGGCAACCTAAACCAATTATTTTATCATGATATTTTTCATCTAATTTTTCTGGAATAGGATCAAAAGAATAGGCTTTAGATAAAGGTAAATTTTTATATTCATAATCTAAGTAGGTATAAGTATGAAGAGAATTTACAATTTCATAACCATTTTTAGCAGCTGTTTCTGCTAATTTTACATCACCTTTCCAAAAATGAACAATACTTTTTTCCGCTAATTTTTGTGAAGTTTTAGTGTCATTTTGATCTTGATAGTCATGCAAATTATGTCCCATAATTTCATTCCAACCCATCATTCTTCTTCCTTTACTTTCCAAGTATTTAGAAATATTATTTGTAAAATAAACCTGTAAATCAGCAGGAGTTGCCAAATTCTTTTCTTTCATATATTTCTGAACAGATTCAGAAGATTTCCAGTGATTATACTTTACTTCATCTCCTCCAATATGTATTACATTAGATGGGAAAAGGGCCATAACTTCATCTAAAACATCTCTTAAAAACTGATTTGTTCTTTCATTTGTAACATCATAAACATCTTTGCCAACTCCAAATTTTATGGGAACTTCAGTTACTTGTTTTGAGGTTCCTAGCCAAGGATAAGAGGCAATTGCAGCAGTAGAATGTCCAGGCATTTCTATTTCAGGCACAATTGTGATGTGCCTATCTTTTGCATACTTAATAATTTCCTTAATTTCTTCTTGAGTATAAAAACCTTCATGAGGTTCTGCAGATTGTATTGGACTTTCCCATTGTAAAGGACCAATTTGTGTGCTTTTTCTTTTAGAGCCAATTTCGGTTAATTTTGGATATTTTTTTATCTCAATTCGCCAACCTTGATCATCTACCAAATGCCAATGAAAAACGTTCATTTTTAAAAAAGCCATTTCATCTAATAGCATTTTTACTTGTTCCATTCCTTTAAAATATCGAGCTTCATCCAACATAAAAGCTCTCCATTTAAAATTAGGAGCATCTTTAATTTTAACTTCTTTGAGTGTTAGTTGTTTTTCATATTTAGAGAAATCAGCATTATAAGAACAAAGCTGCATTAGAGTTTGTGTTCCATAAAACCAACCAGTTGTGTTTTTTGCACAAATAAGTATTTTATCTTCAGTTATTGTTAATTCATAACCTTCATCAGCTAAATTTTCATCAATTTTAAAAACAATATAATTCTTTTTTAAACTTTGATAATTGGTAGTTTTCAAATCGAAACCAAAATCACTTTTAAAATAATTTTGTAAATTAGTTACGATATTTTTAGAGTCATTGTCAAAGACAAGTTGAGTTTCTTTATCAATTTTAAATGTTTTACTTCCCGAAATTACTTCTAAAGGACGAGGTGTAATTTGTATTTCTTGAGATAATATAGTTTGTGAATTTAAAACAATACATAAACTAAAAAGTAGGAGGGAATTGATTTTCATTTTTTTATATAATTAATGAGTCTAAAAATAGGCTTTTTTATATTAATTCATCTTTAAAAAAGATAAATGATATTTTATTCCAAAATTTATGAAGGTGTTGCTCAAGCCACCACCTTTTGCTTTTACATACCCAGCAGCAGTTCTAAAACTTAAATTATCGGATACTTTAAAATTTAAACCAGCACTTGGTTTTACAATAAAACCTTCACCAGTACTAATACCTCCACCACCTGCAGCACCAGCTAAACCCTGAGCAAAAAGAGTAACTTTATCACCTAAAAAAGGGTTTGTTCTAGCACCTAAACCAACAAGACCTTCTGCATAAGCACCAGCATCACCAAAACTGGCGAAAGAAGTTTGACCAGAAATAAAGATGTTTTTATTCAAATCTAAATTAATTTGAACCGATATTTGGTGCATATCTTCTGTAACATTTGAATCTCTTTTTGCATCAAAATAAATATCATGTTTTGTAATTACTTCCAAACCTTTAAAGATTCCCGATTCAAAAGTTTTTTCATTTGATTTTATACCATTTCTTTTTACATAATATTTTAAACCAATTCCATAAGAGGACGTATAAAAATGTGCGTCTGGAGATAAAACATATCCTTTGTTGATGGCAATATAAATATCTTTAAATATTTTTTGTTCGATAGAAATATCTGGATACAATAAAAAACCACCTTTAGTGTCTACACCACCTCCACCTCCAGCTCCTAAACCGAATTTAGCCAGAATATTTGTACGGTTTTTGTTGAATGAATAATGATAACCACCTCCTAAAAAAACATCCATATAACCAGCTTTAATGCCTGAGTAGGCTCCATCTACTTTTAAGAAAGCAAACCAATTTTCAGAAAAATAATTCGCAAATTCAAAACCAGCAAGTCTAATAGTTGCATCATTAAATTTTTGCACATTTGCATTACTGGCATCACCTTTAATCATTAAATTATTCAAATGAAATAGTAAAGAAGTTTTTTTTGAGTTGATATTCCAATCAGAATTTTCTAAATCAGTAAAACTGTATTCATTTTCAGATTTTTTATAATTGGCAAAATTATATCCTAAAGGAATTTCTAAACTAACATTAAATTGATTTCCTTTAATTTCTCCACCATCAAAAAAATCGACATAACTCCAACCAGAATTTATGGAGAAGTTTTTAAAATCGTATCCTAAATTAAAGTGTGGTAAAATAAATGCACCTCCACCATCTGGAGCTCCAGCACCACCTCCAGCACCAAAGTGAAAACCAGTATCTATATAGAAATCATTACCAAAATATTTTTTAATTCCTGCATTTACACCTAAAGTAAAAAAACCTCCTCTAATACCAGTTACAGCTCCATAAAGACCAATACCAGCATAAGACCAATCGTTTATCATTAAATTATAATGAATACCAGTAAAACCCATATTTACTTCATTTACAACGCTAGTTTCTGGCATTTTAATAGAAAGAAAATCGATTTTTCCGAACGCTTTTTGCGTTTTCTTTTCAGGAACTATGTCATTTTGAGCTACTAATTGATGACTCAAAAATGCAATTGTGAATAAAAATAAATATTTTTTCATTGGATAAATTATCTTTTTTTGATGGTAATTATAGTTGATTTAGAGTTGGGTGTATTGCTAATATCAGCAGTACTTTTTATAGGAACTAAAACATTTGCTTCAGGGAAATACGTTGCTGTACATTGTTCTGGAATGCTATATGGAATTGCTAAAAAACCTTTAGCTTCTCTTTCTTCTCCATTAAAATGACTCGTTAAATCTACTAAATCGAGTTTTTCTATTTGATGTTTTTCCATGTCTTTTGGATTCATGAAGATTACTCTGCGTTCGTTTAAAACACCTCTATATCGATCATTTAAACCATAAATTGTGGTGTTAAATTGGTCGTGAGTTCTAATCGTCATCAATATAAATTGATTTTCTTCTAACTTAATTTCTGATGGAGAATTGATACTAAAATTTGCTTTTCCTGTATTTGTTGGTTTAAAATCATTTTCTCTTGCGTTGTTTGGCAAGTAAAAACCTTTACCAATTCTTACACGTTCATTATAATTCTCAAAACCTGGAATTA
>CAXBPL010000053.1:0-18403 GCA_963977615.1 uncultured Polaribacter sp.
ATTAAAAATACCACATTCTTCTTCAACTTCTCTTATGGCAGCAGTTTCAATCGATTCACCTTTTTCAATTCTACCTTTTGGTAAATCCCAAATAGTATTTCTATAAATAAAAAGGACTTCTTTTTGATCATTTAAAACCAAACCACCAGCAGCAGGAACAACTTTTAAGTTCTTTAAGAAAGAACTCCAGTCGTTTTCTAAGTCAGATGAATAAATATTGATACCATTAATGGCATCATTTTGAAGCTTATAAAAAATTTCATCAAAAACAATATCTTTAAAAATATATACAGGAAAATTATTTTCTTTTTTCGACGAAGATGTGATAATTATTGGTTTATCATTTACAAAAACTTTATACATTTGCGACATGGTTAGGAACAAAGATACTTCAAAAAAAACAGCTGAACTTTTATTGCAAATAAAAGCGATTAAATTAAATCCAAACGAACCTTTTCAGTGGGCTTCTGGTTGGAAATCTCCTATTTATTGTGATAATAGAATAACATTATCTTATCCTTCTGTTCGTGTATTTTTAAAAGAAGAAATTGCTAAAATTACAGAATTAGAGTATGGTAAGCCAGATGTTATTGCAGGTGTTGCAACAGGTGCAATTGCAATTGGTATTTTAGTGGCGCAAGAATTAGGTGTACCTTTTGTATATGTTAGGCCAGAACCAAAATCTCATGGTAGAAAAAACCAAATTGAAGGGCATTTAGAACGTGGCCAAAATGTGGTAGTGATCGAAGATTTAATTAGCACAGGAAATAGTAGTTTAAATGCAGTTGCTGCTTTAAAAGAAGCTGGTGCAGTTGTAAAAGGAATGGTTGCTATTTTTACGTATGGATTTGATGTTGCTACTAAAAATTTTAAGGAGAAAAACATCAACTTAAAAACGTTAAGTAACTACGAAGACCTGTTGGAGCAAGCTCTAGATAGTAATTATATTTCTGAAAAAGAATTGCTTACCTTGCAAGAATGGAGAGCAAATCCTAGTGAGTGGAAACAATAAATAAAAATTAGGCATCATGAATATAGAAGGTAATAAAGTAATTGTAAATAAATCTCAAAAGGAAACATTCGAGTTTTTATCAGATTTAAAGAATTTTAAACAATTAATGCCAGCATCTATCCAAAAATTTGAAGTTGATGGAGATTCTTTCATCTTTGGTTTAAAAGGAATGCCAGAAATTAGATTGGTTTTAAAAGATTCCACAGAATATTCTAACATTACATTAGGAGCTGCAAGTAGCAAATTAGATTTTCAATTAGTGGCAAATATTGCTGCGATTAATGATACTTCAAGTGAAGTTCAATTAGAATTTAATGGAAAATTTAATGCAATGATGGCAATGATGGTTAAAAGGCCTTTAAATAGTTTTATTGAAACGTTAACCGATAATTTACAAAAAGTTTAAGCTAAAGAAATTTCTTTAATTCCAAACTCTTTGATAGTTTCATCTTCTAATTCAACAAGAAGATTTCCAGAAGCAGAAATTCCAGAAATTATTCCCATAAATAAAACATCGCTACTATCTTTAAACATAGTTGGGATGTTTTTTTTATACAACACTTTTAAATAATCGTTTTCTAAAACATCATATTTTTTGGATGCTAAAAGTTGAATTTTTTCTTTAATTTTTTCAATCAACTTTAAAAGGAGTGCATCAAGATTAAAATCGGTGTCTTTTATTTTTTTAAAAGAAGTTACATTTTTCAAAAAATATGGGAATTCAGTTTGATTTACATTTAGACCAATTCCAACAATTGTCGCGTAAATTTTATGATTTCTGATATTATTTTCGATGAGAATTCCACAAATTTTATTATTTGCTGACATAATGTCGTTTGGCCATTTGATCGTTGGTTTTGGAATTTGCTCCTCAAGAAGCACTTCAAAAACAGCCAAACTTATAGCGAAATTTAAATATTTTTGATTGTTAATTTGCAAATCAAAATCTTTGATTAATATGCTTGTAGTCAGGTTTTTATGAGGTTCAGAGACCCAAGAATTGGATTGTTGTCCACGCCCATTTGTTTGCTCATTAGTAGTTACAACTGTAAAGTTTTCTAGCGTAGAATTTTGAGCCAATTCTTTCAAAAAAGAACTAGTAGAAGCAATGGCATTAAGTTTGATTAATTTCAACTGTTAAATAATGTGTAAACTAGTTCAAAATTACACATAATACTCGCAAAAATATAATAACTTTGTAAAAATTTAGAGAACACAATTAATGGCAAAAAAGCAAGTAAACATAGACGAATTAATCTCCACGATTATAAAAGGTATAGATGATGTAAAAGGAGAAAATATTCAACTTTTAGATTTAAGAGAGATAGAAAACACGGTTTGCGATTATTTTATTATTTGTTCAGGAAATTCGAATACGCAAGTAAATGCAATTTCTGGATCTGTACAAAAAGTAGTTAGTAAAGAATTAAAAGACAAGCCTTGGCATATTGAAGGACAAACAAACTCTGAATGGGTTTTAATGGATTACGTAAACGTAGTGGTTCATATTTTTCAAAAGCATGTTAGAGATTATTATGACATTGAAAGCCTTTGGGGTGATGCAAAAATCACCGAAATTAACCCAGTTTAATCCAAATTATTTTATAACACATGAGTGATAAAAATAAAGATAAAGACAACAAATCTAATTTACCAAAACTTAAATTTAGTTCTTATTGGATTTATGGTGCAGTTTTAATAGCAATTATAGCTGTGCAATTTTTTAGTAGTGGAGATTTAGCTTCTAAAAGTATTTCAAAAAATAAATTTGACGAAATTTTAAGAAATAACGATATTGAAAAAATTGTTGTTTTAAATAAAGATATTGCTCAGATTTTTTTAACAGATGCTGCTTTAAAAAAATCAACACATAAAGAGTTTACAAATTCAACTTTTTATAGACCAGGTTCTGCTGTTTATGAATATAATTTTGGAGATCAAAGAAATTTTGAAGAAAACATAAAATTAGCAAAAGAAGAAAAACCAGATTTAATTGTAGACATCGAAAATAAAGAAAGAACGAGTATTTTCGATACAATTATTAGCTTTTTGCCATTCATCATTTTAATAGCTATATGGTTATTTTTTATGAAAAGAATGTCTGGAGGAGGCTCTGGAGGTGGAGGTGGAGGTCAAATTTTTAGCATCGGAAAATCGAAAGCTAAATTATTTGATAAAGATACCAAAGTAAAAACTACATTCGAAAATGTTGCTGGTTTAGAAGGCGCAAAAGAGGAAGTTCAAGAAATTGTAGATTTCTTAAAAAACCCAGATAAATATACTTCTTTAGGAGGTAAAATTCCAAAAGGAGCTTTATTAGTTGGCCCTCCAGGAACAGGTAAAACGTTATTAGCAAAAGCTGTTGCAGGAGAAGCTGGAGTTCCATTTTTCTCTTTATCAGGATCAGATTTCGTAGAAATGTTTGTGGGTGTTGGAGCTTCTAGAGTTCGTGATTTATTTAAACAAGCTGCTCAAAAATCTCCTTCTATTATTTTTATTGATGAGATTGATGCCATTGGTAGAGCTCGTGGAAAAAATAGTATGACTGGTGGAAATGACGAACGTGAAAATACGTTAAATCAGTTATTAACTGAAATGGATGGTTTTGGAACAGATGTAAATGTTATTGTTATTGCAGCAACTAACAGAGCAGATGTTTTAGATAGTGCATTAATGAGAGCAGGTCGTTTTGATCGTCAAATTTATGTTGATTTACCAGATATTAGAGAAAGACAAGAAATTTTTGAAGTGCATATTAAGCCTTTAAAAATGGCAGATGATGTAAATATTGAGTTTTTAGCGCAACAAACACCAGGATTCTCTGGAGCAGATATTGCCAATATGTGTAATGAAGCTGCTTTAATTGCTGCAAGACAAGGCAAAAAAGCAATTCATCATCAAGACTTTTTAGATGCTGTTGATAGAATTGTAGGTGGTTTAGAAAAGAAAAAGAAAAGAATTACACCAAAAGAAAAAGAAGTAATTGCTTTTCATGAAGCTGGTCATGCAACTGTAAGTTGGATGTTAGAACATGCTGCACCTTTGGTAAAAGTTACAATTGTACCTAGAGGACAATCTTTGGGAGCTGCTTGGTATTTACCAGCAGAAAGATTAATTGTACAGACTGAGCAAATGTTAGATGAAATGTGTGCTACTTTAGGTGGTAGAGCTGCAGAAAAAATCATCTTTAACAAAATTTCTACTGGTGCTTTAAGCGATTTAGAAAAAGTTACAAAGCAAGCAAGAGCAATGGTTACTGTTTATGGATTGAATGATAAAGTAGGTAACATTACTTATTATGATTCTACAGGAAATGATTCTTTTGTAAAGCCTTATAGTGAAGAAACAGGGAAAACAATCGATAAAGAAATTTCTAAAATGATAGAAATTCAATACGAAAGAGCTGTTGAATTGCTATCAAACAATAAAGAAAAATTAACAGTACTTGCTAAACTATTATTAGAAAAAGAAGTTATTTTTAAAGATGATTTACTAAAAATATTTGGTGAAAGACCTTTTGAAAATGATTTAATAGTTGGTGTTGTTGCAAAAGAGGAAAATATTCCTACAGTAGATAAAATCCCTGAAGCATAGTATTAAATGAATCTTTTCAAAAAAATTTTTAACTTTCCTATTAAAGAGGATGCAGAAATTAAAAAGCAGGAAGTAAAACTTTCTCTTGATGATCTTTTTGTGCACAATTTTGTAAAAAAAGGAGGTAAATTTTTATATAGCATCAATAAGCAAGAACTTGTTAGTAATTTTAAAAAAGTTATTGCAGAAAATAATTGGGAAGATATTCACCTTTTAGATGACAGATTAGATTTTTTATTTGATAAAAAAAGTATAAATGTTGTGTCTTTATACAATGAGGACACAACAATTCTTACTTCTTGTGAACATTTAATTGCAGAAAATGGAGATATTTTATTTTCATCAAACCAATTAAAAAGCACTCGATTAAAAGAGTTTCCAGAAAACTTTATTGTTTTTGCTACTACAAGTCAATTAGTTAAAGATACAGGACAAGGCTTAACAGGTATTAAAAGTAAATTTAAAAGTAGCTTACCTACCAACATTACTTCCGTTAAAGATTATAACATTAATAATAATGACGATAATTTTTTAAACCATGGTAACAATAACTCAAAAAACTTATATTTGCTGCTGTTAGAAGATTTATAATATGCGCAACCTTTTAAGAAGGATTTTTTCTGGAATTGTTTACATTTTAATTTTTGTCTCTTCCATTCTTTTTTCTCAAGAATCTTATATTGTATTAATTACAATATTTGGTTTTTTAGCTATTTGGGAATTTTCTAAGATGATAAAGACTAAAAACTACGCTGCCTATATATTCTTTCCTTTTGTATTGTTTTTAATGATTAAAAGACAGGAAAGTTTTATCATTACAGGTATTCTAGCAATTACAGTTTTATCTTCTTTATTTTTAATTTATCAATTATTTAAAGAGAAAGCCGTTAAATTTTCTAACGATCGATTAAAATTAGGGGTTACTATAAGATACATCATCTTTTCTATGTGTTTTTTAATTTTGTTACCTTTTTATCAGAATACATTCCATCCATACTTAATGATTAGTATTTTATGTATTATTTGGGTAAATGATTCTTTTGCTTTTCTAATAGGTAAAAATTTCGGGAAAAATAAATTATTCCCATCTGTATCACCAAAGAAAACCATAGAAGGTCTTTTTGGAGGTTTAGTTTTTTCATTGATTGCAGGATCTTTAATTAGTAAATTCAATACAGATTTTTCTCTGTTAAATTGGTTAATTATTGCTGTAATTGTATCTCTAGTAGGTACCATTGGAGATTTAGTAGAATCAAAATTTAAACGACAAGCAAACATAAAAGATAGTGGAAACATTATGCCTGGTCATGGAGGTATTTTAGATAGATTAGATAGCTTGTTGTTTGCTGCACCATTTGTATATTTGTATATTAACTTTATTATTTAAAAATGATTCGATTTCATAAAGAAGGCTATAAAATTATTGTAATTACTTTTATCATTGTAATTGCTATTATATTATCAGTAGAAAGATTTATTGATATTATTTGGATAACCAAATCCATTCAAGTTTTTGCTATTGTTTTTCTAATTATTGTATTGCAGTTTTTTAGAAATCCTAAAAGAGTTGCAGTTTTAGATGAAAATACAATAATTGCACCTGTAGATGGTAAAGTTGTTGTAATAGAAGAAGTTGAAGAACCAGAATATTTTAAAGATAAGAGGTTGCAAATATCAATCTTTATGTCTCCAATAAATGTGCATGTTACAAGATATGCCATGAGTGGAGTTATAAAATATAGTAAATATCATCCAGGTAAATATTTAGTTGCTTGGCACCCAAAAGCATCTACAGAAAACGAAAGAACTACTGTTGTTATCGATAATGATTCAATGGGAGAGATTTTATACAGACAAATTGCAGGTGCATTAGCAAAGCGAATTGTAAATTATGCTAAAGAAGGGGAAACTGTTGTGCAAGGTACAGATGCAGGATTTATAAAATTTGGTTCGAGAGTAGATCTTTATTTACCTTTAGGAACTAAAGTGAATGTGAAATTAGGAGATAAAGTAAAAGGTGGTGTTCAAATTGTCGCAGAAAAATAAGACCAATTTAGACTTAGAGTATACAGCTGCTTTTGATAAAATATCAAAGTTAAAAAAAGCGCTTGCTCCAGATATTATGCTAAAATTTTATGCTTATTATAAGCAGGCAAATTTTGGTAATAAATCTACAGTTAAAAGTGGTTCAGATGTTAGAAGTGCTTTTAAGTTTAATGCTTGGGTGCAACTGAAAGGAATGAGTTCTGAACAAGCAAAAAAAGAATATATAGAATTAGCGAATTCAATTTAAATTTCAAAAGAATATAATCAATGAAAAAAATAAGTATAATATCATTCTTATTTATAGCAATAGTATTTAATTTTTCAGCATGTAAATCTGATGCTAAAAAAGAAGACTCAAAAGAAACTCCTGTTATTGAAACTAAAAAAAGCACAGCTCCTTTTGCAGTTTCAAATGCTGAAAACGATATTAATTTTGTAGCTTATAAAACTACAGAGAAGGTGGGTGTTAATGGTTGGTTTACTAAAGTTGATGTTCTTTCTGGAGGTGAAGGAAACTCTGTAAAAGAAGCAATTCATAACACAGAATTTTCGATTCCTATAAGTAGTTTATATACAAAAGATGCTAGCAGAGATTTTAAAATAAGAAAAAATTTCTTTGGAATCATGGAGGATACAAACATGCTTTCTGGGAAATTAATGATTACAGATGATACTACTGGAATTGCAAAATTAACAATGAATGGCGAAACAAAAGACATCCCTTTTACGTACACTATTGCTGATAAAAAGTTTAGCATGAATGCTACAATTGATGTGAATGATTGGAATGCAGGTAAAGCTTTGGCAACTTTAAACAAAGTGTGCGAATTGTTACATACAGGTGCAGATGGTGTTTCTAAAACCTGGAGTGAAGTAGCTTTAAATATTACGTCAACATTTTAGATTGTAACCTTTTATTATAATACAAAAGAAAATCCGAGTTTTTAACTCGGATTTTTTTATTTATAGATTATTTAAAGCCTTTTCCAATGTTTCATATTGGAAAGTATATCCAGTTTGTTCAATTTTTTTTGGTGAAATTCTACTTCCTTTTAAAAGAATTTTAGACATGTCACCATATAATAATTTCAGCATAAAACTAGGTACACAAATACCAACATAAGGTCTGTTTATGCTTTTTGCTAAAGTTTTAGAAAATGTTGTACTTGTATGATGTTCTGGACCAACAGCATTAAATATACCTGTTAAATTATCTTCGATGGCTTTTATATACATTTCACATAAATCATCAATATGAATCCAAGGCATATATTGTTTTCCTGAACCTAAAGGCGATATTATTGGCAATTTCATCTTCTCTAAAGCACCACCTTTTTCAGACAATACAATTCCTGTTCTTAGAATAGTTACAGGTATTTTTAGTGCTTTAAATTGATGTGCAGCATTTTCCCATTTCTCGCAAACTTCGCCTAAAAAATCGTTGCCAACTTTGTCAGTTTCTGTGAAAATTTTGTCGGTAGTTACTGCTCCATAATAACCACTTCCAGAAGCAGAAATAAAACCTTTTAAGTGGATGTTTTCTTTCTTTACAGTTTCAAAAAGTAAATTTGCACTCTCAACTCTGCTATCAATAATTACTTTTTTACGTTCTTTTGTCCAACGTTCATCAGCAATTCCTGCTCCAGCCAAATGAATAATATAATCCGTATTTTCGAATGCTTTTGTATCGATAGTTTTCTTTTGAATATCCCATTGATACTCGTTTTTTGCATCAGGACTTCTTGTAAGTATTGCAACTTCGTGATTTTTATCCATCAACAATTTTGTAAGTCTGCTACCTACTAAACCTGTACCACCTGTAATTAAAATTTTTGCCATACGTAAAGATAAAGAAGAAAAATATTTTTTGTTAACTGTATCAATAGATTAAATTAACTTATAATGGATTTTGTGACCAGTAAATATCTATTCAGCTACACTATCAATCAAAATAGTAATTAAATCAATCGCAGCTTGCGCAATTTTAGTTCCAGGACCAAAAATACCAACAGCTCCAGCATCGAATAAAAATTGATAATCTTGTGCAGGAATTACACCACCAACAATCACCATAATATCTTCTCGTCCGTGTTTTTTAAGTTCTGCAATTACTTGAGGAACTAAAGTTTTATGTCCAGCAGCTAAAGAGGAAATTCCTAAAATATGCACATCATTTTCTACAGCTTGTTTTGTAGCTTCTTCTGGTGTTTGAAAAAGAGGACCAATATCAACATCAAAACCTAAATCTGCATAGCCAGTTGCTACTACTTTTGCACCTCTATCATGACCATCTTGCCCTAATTTGGCAATCATAATTCTAGGACGTCTTCCTTCCAATTCAGCAAATTTATCTGCTAATTCAGATGCTTTTTTGAATAATTTATCGTCTTTTATCTCTTTACTATACACACCAGATATGGTTTTAGTCACAGCTTTATGTCTGCCAAAAATAACTTCTAAAGCATCAGAAATTTCACCTAAAGTAGCTCTTTTCTTTGCTGCTTTTACAGCTAAATCAAGTAAATTCTCTTCACCCGATTTTGCAGCATTGGTTAAATTTACTAAACATTTTTCAACTTCTGCTGAATTTCTATCGGCTTTTAATTGATTTAAACGTTCAATTTGAGATTTACGAACAGCTTCATTATCAACTTCTAGTATATGTAAAGGATCTTCTTGTTTTAATTTGTATTTATTTACACCAACAATTACATCTTGTCCACTATCAATTTTTGCTTGTTTTTTTGCAGCAGCTTCTTCAATTCGTAACTTCGGAATTCCCTTTTCAATGGCTTTGGTCATTCCTCCTAAATCCTCAACTTCTTTGATTAATTCCCAAGCTTTGTTAGCAATATCTTCCGTCAATTTTTCAACATGATAGCTTCCAGCCCAAGGATCTACTGTTTTTGTAATATTGGTTTCTTGTTGTAAAAATATTTGTGTATTTCTAGCAATTCTTGCAGAAAAATCTGTTGGTAAAGCAATTGCTTCATCCAATGCATTTGTATGTAAACTTTGAGTGCCTCCAAAAACGGCAGCCATTGCTTCTATAGTAGTTCTGGCAACATTATTAAAAGGATCTTGCTCAGTTAAAGACCAACCACTTGTTTGGCAATGTGTTCTTAAAGCTAACGATTTTTGGTTTTTTGGATTGAATTGTTTTACAATTTTGGCCCATAACATTCTTGCAGCTCTTAACTTGGCAATTTCTGTAAAATGATCCATGCCAATTGCCCAAAAGAACGATAATCTTGGTGCAAAAGCATCAATATCCATTCCTGTTTCAATTCCTTTTTTAATGTATTCTAAACCATCTGCTAACGTATATGCCAATTCAATTTCTGCAGTAGCTCCAGCTTCTTGCATGTGATAACCAGAAATAGAAATCGAATTGTATTTTGGCATTTTATTACTGGTATATTCAAAAATATCAGCAATAATTTTCATGGATGGAGCAGGAGGATAGATGTACGTATTTCGTACCATAAACTCCTTTAATATATCATTTTGAATAGTTCCTGATAATAGTTCAGGAGCAACACCTTGTTCTTCTGCTGCAACAATATAAAAAGCTAAAATGGGTAAAACTGCACCATTCATAGTCATAGAAACCGACATTTTATCCAAAGGAATTTGATCAAACAAAACCTTCATGTCTTCCACAGAATCTATAGCAACACCAGCTTTACCAACATCTCCTTGCACACGTTCGTGATCAGAATCATACCCTCTGTGAGTAGCTAAATCAAAAGCAACTGACAATCCTTTTTGCCCAGCCTCTAAATTTCTTCTGTAAAAAGCATTGCTTTCTTCTGCAGTAGAAAAACCTGCATATTGCCTAATTGTCCAAGGTCTGCGAACGTACATTGTTGAATATGGACCTCTTAAATTCGGAGCAATTCCAGCAACGAAATCTTCGTGTTGAAAGCTTTTTGCATTAGGTTTTGCGCTTTTCGCTAATTTTATTTGTGAAACATCTTTTCTACTCATTGTCTAAACGTTCTTTTTCAACAGTTTCAGAAAGACGTTTTCTGATAATTGGAGTGATGATTGTTTTTATATTTCGTTGTTTTACAAAAGGATACAGTTCCAAATCTTGCTTCATTTTATTAGCTTTATTGATTTGCATATTGGTACCTAATAAAACAATTTCATTGGCTTTAAAACTTTCTTCTTCTTTTAAAGCACTTTCTTGTATTTTTCTTTGGATGATTCCTTCTTTCAGTTGATGTAAAAATCCTCCAGCTTTTTCTATTTGTTGAAAAATGACCAACGCTTTTTCTGCTAATTGATTGGTTATTGTTTCAATATAATAAGCACCATCTGCAAAATTTTGCGCTTCTTTTAAGTAGCTTTCTTGTTGTAAAATTAAGAGTTGATTTCTTGAAATTCGTTCTCCAAATTCATTTGATTTATGATACATTTCATCATAAGAAACATTAGAAATTGTGTTGGAACCTCCCAAAATTGCACTCATGCATTCAGAGGTGGTTCGCAACATATTTACGTTATAATCATAAATAGTTTTGTTGCGTAAACTTGGTTGTGTAAAAATATGAGCCTCTACATTTTTTACATCATACTCCTTTAAAAGCGATTCCCATAAAATTCGAAAAGCTCTTAATTTTGCAATTTCAAAAAAGTAATTGCTACCAACTGAAAAATTAAAATGAATTTTAGAAGCTACTTCTTTACCAAAATAATTTAGATATTCATTTGCATGTGCTAAACTGTATGCCAACTGTTGGCTTAAATTAGCGCCAGCATTTTGGTATAAATCTCCAGAAACTGAAATACAATTGTTAGTTGCTGAAATAATTTGATCAAGTTGTTTATGGTCTTCTTTTAAGTTGATAAACCAATTACCAATCTTTCCTAAATTGCCAATAATATCTGTTTGAAAAAAGGTGTTTTCTGAATTACAAAAATTAGAAAGTTCTATTTGAAAATCAGCATTTAAAAAAGAAAGTTTGAAGTAAATAGTTGTTTTTTTTACATCAATTTTATGTAAAACAGTTTTATAATCAAATTTTTTAGCAGCTTTAAATTGAATAGCATTTGCACCTCTTTTTAAGGCATCAACAGCTAAAGAATTGGCTATTTTTTCATCATCTATAAAAATAGTTTGACAAATGTTATAGCCTTTTTTAGGAAGATTTATTTGTGTATTTGTCCTGTTTTCTTTGGTATAAAAAGGTCTTACAGTAATGCCTTCATCAGTTTGCCAAAGTAAAGTTTCATTATAATCTGCTCCTTTTAAATCTACTTGAATTTTTTGTTTCCAAGCATTTGCAGATACAGGTTCAAATTCATCAAATAGAAAGTTGCTCATTATTTTTTTATGGTATCAAATTCAATTATATAAATATCTTCGTTTTCTTTTTTCATCAAATATTGTTCTCTTGCAAAACGTTCTAATTCTAAAGAATCTTGCAATTTTTTGATGGTTTCCTTATCCTTCGAAATTTTATCCTCATAAAAAGAAATCGTGGTTTCTAAATCATCTATTTCTTCATTAAATTTTCGATGAATTAAATACGAGTTTTCATCAAAAAAGAGCATCCAAATAATAAAAGGCACTAAAATCATTACAAAAATATTTGTAAGAATTTTAAAAACGGAATTACTTTTTAAACGTTGGAAAAAACTCATAATAAGCGTTCATTTATTACACTTCTAACTACATCAATAGCAACAGTGTTGTATCTATCATTAGGAATAATAATATCAGCAAAGTTTTTAGTTGGTTCTATAAACTGCAAGTGCATTGGTTTTAAAGTGTTTTGATAACGATTTAAAACTTCATCAATATCTCTGCCTCTTTCTGTAATATCTCTACGAACTCTTCTTATTAAACGTTCGTCTGTTTCTGCGTGTACAAAGATTTTTATATCAAAAAGATCACGTAATTCCTCATTGTTAAATATAAGGATTCCTTCAACAATTACCACTTTTCTAGGATGTGTTTTTAAAAAGTCTTCTGTTCTGTTGTGAGTTACAAAAGAATAGACAGGTTGTTTAATTGTTTTTCCTTTTTTTAAATCTTTTAAGTGCTTAATTAGCAACTCAAAATCGATAGCTCTTGGATGATCGAAATTTATTTTTGTACGTTCTTCGTAAGAAAGATTGTGGGTTTCTTTGTAGTAAGAATCTTGTGAAATTACACAAACTTCATCTGTTGGTAATTGTTTAACAATTTGATTTACAACAGTAGTTTTTCCACTTCCAGTTCCTCCTGCAATTCCAATAATAAGCATATTTGTTTGATATTTAAAGACTTCAAAAGTTTTTTTAAAAACCTTTGAAGTCTCAATTGAAATGCGAAAATACTAAAGATTTTACAAATTCTTAAAATTATTAATCTTGATTCCTTTTGCCTTTAAATCGAACATTAAATTATACAAACCAAAAAACGTTCTATTCATATAAATAAAGTGTTTAGATCCTCTACTTGCGTTGTAAGAACGCAATTCTGTGTTTTTTGAATATCGCTCACCAAACTCTGCTATTTTTCCGAAGAAAACTGGATCGGAAAAATCAAACTCTTCTTCATGAAAAGGTTGTGTAAAAATCGATAACATTTCATGAAACATCGATTTAAAAAACTCATATTCTTCTGCTGGATCTTCTTTTCTTAAAATATCTAAATCGAACATTTTTTCAACAAAAAGCTTTTCATTATCTAACGTTTCTTGTTTTGCTAATACAAAATACGGATTGTAAAAATCTAAAGGGATTATTTTCATGCAACCAAAATCTAAGGCAATTAACTCGCCTTTTTCAGAAATTAAAAAGTTTCCTGGATGAGGATCTGCGTGTACTTTTTTCAAGTTATGAATCTGAAACATATAAAAATCCCACAAAGCTTGCCCAATAGCATTCGCTTTTTCTTGATCGGTATTTGTGCTTGTAAATTCTGATAAATGAATTCCGTTCATCCAATCCATCGTAATAATTTGTTTGGATGATAATTCTTTATAATATCTTGGAAAAGCCAAATTAGGAATGTGGCTACAAGCGTCTACAATTTCTTGACTTTGTTTTACTTCTAAAATATAATCTGTTTCCTCTAATAACTTGTCTTGAACTTCAAAAAAGTATTCATCAGAAGTTTTTCCTTTCATGTTAAACATTCTAATCACAAAAGGTTTTAGCATCGCTAAATCAGATTTTATACTATCTGAAACTCCTGGATATTGAATTTTAACAGCCAACTCTTTTCCATCTTTTTTAGCTTTATGAACTTGCCCAATACTTGCAGCATTGTAAGCTTTTACATCAAACTCATCATAAATTTCTGATGGAAATTTACCAAAACTTTTCTTAAACGTTTTTAAAACTAAGGCTTCAGAAAGTGGTGGAACAGAAAATTGTGCCAAAGAAAATTTCTCTACATACGCTCTTGGTAAAATACTTTTTTCCATACTTAACATTTGCGCTACTTTTAACGGACTTCCTTTCAAGTCTTTTAAGCTATCGTAAATGTCTTCTGCATTGTCTTTGTTTAATTTTTCTCTTGCAGTTTCTTCGGATTCTGTAATTTTATTACCATAATATTTTAAATAATTCACACCCACTTTTGCACCAGTTGTTACTAGTTTTGTGGCTCTCTGAATTTTTGTAATCGGAATTTTGCTTGCTTTTTTCATACCTTAATCCGTGTTTTTTTGAAACTTTTCTTTGTAAACAAACTTCCCTAAATCAAAAACATTTTTTAGGAATTTGTTCTCTATAATCTCGAAACTGGTATTGATTGATTTTTCTATAAAAATATCTGTTTTTTCAAAAGATTCAGATTCATCATCCAACCAAAATTTAATGGTGATGAGCATTTGAACCCAAGCAGAATGATTTATAAAACCTGTTTGTATTTTCTCTAAACCATCAATTGGTAAAATACTTTCAGACAATGCTAAACCATCTACAAATTCAATAAAACTTTTCTTTAAAGTTGATAAAGTTTTGTAAGATTTTAGTTGATTTTTACATCCTTTTAAAACCACTTCTACATACTCTCTGTTAAGTGTTAAGTTTTCGAAAAATGTAAAATAAAGACTTAGTAATTTGTTTTTTCCATCAAAAGCAACAAATTCTTCACTTTCATTTAAAACCTCTAAAGAATTTTTAAAAAGTTCATTAAAAATTGTCTTTTCAACTTTTTTTAAAGACTTAAAATGTTCGTAGAAATTGTCTTCATCTAAATTTACTTGTTCGCAAAAATCACTAACGTCATCAGGTTTGGATTTCTGTTCAGAAACCAAATCCATATATAAAGTTAGGATGTCTAATTTGGAGCTATTTTTCTTTTTTTTCATCTTGTAGAATCTCTCTTACAAAAATACGAAACGTTTGCCTGTTTTAAGAAAAACAACCTATATAAAAACAAAAAACCAAGTTAAATTTTAACTTGGTTTTTATATTGAAAAGGGGATATTTATGAAGCAAAAACTTTGCTAAATTTCTTTTTTCCGTTAATGATGTGTTTCTTGTAGCTTTCTAAAGAATCAAAAATTAAATTTTGTTGATTCTCTAACAATTGAACTCCACCTTTTAAAGCTTTTTCAGTAACTTTTTGCCATTGACTAGCAATTGTAATTGTTTCTGTAACTACTTCCTCTGTTGTGTTCAAAGCAAAATCATTTGCTTTGTTCAACGATTTTTTAGCAGTATCTAAAGCATTATTTACTTTAGCAGTAATTTTTTGAGTATCTATATTTTTTGTTTTCATAATTGTATTGTTAAATTAAATAAACGTCATTTATAATTCTGATAAAAAAATCAAAATAAGTAAAATCTATTTTTTTAAATTATTTACTTTCCCAATTTTTCACAGCTTCCATATCGCCTTTTAAAGCTAATTTAGCTTGCGCTTTCCAACCAGATAAATCGTAAATTTTTGCATTAATTCCTGCATCTGTTAATAATTTACCCATATTTTTCAAAGTCATTTTAGAAATTTGCTCGTAAGAAGTTACGTTCAATTCGTTTAAAGATTTTTCTAAAACAGGTCCAATTCCTTTGATCACTTTTAAGTCGTTAATTACCTCCGTTTTTTCAACCACAATTTTCTCTTCAATAACAACTTCTTTTTTAACTACTTTTTTCTTTGTAGTTTTTTTTGCTTTTGATGGTTTCACATCATCCAACTTCTCGTTTACAGTATTTAAAGCATCTTCTGTATATTCTTCAATTTTTTCTTTTGCTTCATCAATGGTAGAAGAAATAGTTTTTTTAAGTTTGTCAGACATTTTTTCTGCCTTTTTAACTAATTTATTATTAGCTACTTCTTTTTCAAACTTATCTTTCATCTCTTCAGCTTTTTCAACTAAAGGATTTTCTTTTACCATTTTCTTCGCGTTTTCCATCATTTTAGGATCATAACCTACCAATGTTTTTAAACGTTCAGTACTATTTTCTAACTGACCTTTAATAGATTCTGCAGTTTCAACAACCATATTAATTTGTTGTTTTGTTAACGGCTCTGCTTTTTTAACTAATTTTGCAGTTAATTTTTGCCATTTTTCTCCTGTTTTTACAGTAGTTTCAATTGCGTTGAAAGAGGCATTAATTAAATCGTTATTTATTTTCATAACAATTGCTTTTGCTTTTCCTAATTTGTTATCTTTTTTTGATTTTGACTTTTTAGTTGCCATAATATATATGTTTTAAATTTATTTAATTTTGATGCTGCAAACTTACAATACGCAAGTTGCAAATGAGTTACAAACTAGTTTTTGCTAAAAAAATCTAATCCTTTATTTAAATTAGACCAAATCATTTTCTTGCTTTTTTCAAGATTGTTAAATAATTTATCTTGTTGCTTTTCAGAAAAATCTAATGTTTTTTTTATAGATTTTGCTGTGAATTCTTGTAAATCTTCGGCTTTATCAATTGACTTTAAAACTACTTTTTCTGTAGTTTCTAAGGCCATATTATTTAATTTGATAGTATTCTTCTTTATGTCTTTTGCTGATATTGTTTTCATCTTTTTTACTTTTATTGTTTAATTATGATGCAAACTTAATCTATGGCAGTTGCAAATGAGTTACACTTTTGATTTTGAGACTCTAATTACATAAATTTCACAAATGTTATGGAGAGTTTTTTTGACACGGATTTCACGGATTTTCACTGATGATTATTAAATACTCGTCTTTGCGAAGTTTACTTTTTTGTAAACTGAAGCAATCTGTCAGCGAATTAAAAACTGCTCATATAAAAAAGTAAAATCGTATAAATTGATTTAGCCTAAAATAAAACTGCAAAATTTGTCATTTCGACTTTAGGAGAAATCTCATAACAGTGATTAATTCTGGCTTTGATACTAAAATTCATGTAATTTCTCCTGTCGTATAAAATACAAGACTGAATGTTATCAGTATTGATGAAAAATAATAATTCCTGAAATTCGTATCAGTTTTTAATCACGAAATCGCCTCAATTTCTTTCAATAATTTTTTAGTTTCTGGTAAAGGAGAAATTCCATATTCTTCCTCTAAAATAACCTCACATTTCATATAAGTTTTAATGGCTTGTGGTCTGTTTCCTTTCACAATATAGGCTTTCATCTGAATTCTGTAAGCATCTTCCCAAGTGGAATCTATTGCCAACGCTTTTTGTGCTAAACGAATACTTTCTAAAGGATTTTCATCAACTAAAATTTCTGCTAAAGTAATGTAAGCTCCCAAAATTAATAGTTGTGTTTTTTCTCTTTCTTCAGAGGTCCAATCTTCGTAAATTCTGTTAGGTAAATAAGAACCTTTATAAAGTTCAATTGCTTTTTTGTAAGCAATTTTTGCGATAGAATTATCATTTTTAAAAGCTTCATTACCAATAATTATATATTTTTCAAGAGCTTCCACATCAATCCAAACTTTTTCTAAATCAATTTGATAACTTATTCCTTGCCTAATAATAAATTCAGGTTCAGTTCTTGAAGGTCTTTCAGGTTCTAGAGCTTTGTTAATGCCATGCAAAGCCACTTTAAAATCGCGATCGTTCCAATCTTCCCAAAGACCGTCCATAATTTTTTCTTTATGAAGCGAATTTCTTTGTCTGTTGGAAACTAAATATTGCAACAACTGAATGGTTTTATCTCTTCCCCATTCTTTATGATCAATTTTTTGTTGATTTCTCCAAACCACAAAATTCCCTAATGTTTCAATGCGAATTGCTGCATTGTCGTAAAAGGAATTTAAAGTTTTTAATTGCTGAAGAAAGTCTGACATGGAATCCTTATTTTTTATTGATGGTATCCATTTTTGTAGAAAGTTTTTTTATTTCTTCGGATAAACTTTCTATCTGATTTTGAATTCTATTAAAGTCAGATCTTGAGGCATTTCGCCATTCATTAATCTGCACTTTTTCTGATATTTCTTCTCCAAACGTGTTTAATTTATCCTGAATTTCATCTTGAAAATGTTCAAACTGTTTTTTAGGATCTTTTAGAGTATCTCTCAAAACTTTTGGACCTACATCTTTAATGGTTTTCCACATAGAAAGACTTTTGACTAAAATACTTTCTTGTTTTTCTTGTGGTTCGTGTTTGGTCGCTTCTTCTGTTAATTCTGCTAATTTATTTTGCATAAAAGTAAGGGCGTCATTAAAATCGGAAAATCGTTTTTCATCTCCATCTTGAACATGTGTAACTTTTCCTCTCCACTGTATTTTCGATTCGCCATTTTCTTCAAAAATTCGTTGTTGAAAACGAACCATAAAAGAAGCGTTTTGTTCTTGTTTTTTTGTCATAAT
>CAXBPL010000054.1:0-17862 GCA_963977615.1 uncultured Polaribacter sp.
TCCTTTATCCTGAAAAAAAATCAGGATAAAGTCGCGCTTTCATTACTCGCTTTTTATAATGCTGAATTTATTTTAGTATCTGTAAATATTAAAACTTAATTCTATTGTTAGCACAAGATACTGAATCAAGTTCAGCATAAAAGAGCTCAAACAAGCCATTCAATCGCTAACGCACTTTTTTAAGAGCTTTTTTCAGACTAAAAACAAAGTTAATTTTTAAAAAAATTATGATTAGGTTGTTTTTTCCTTCAAATAAAAGGAAAATTATAACATAAAATAATTCATCATAATTCGTGTAAATCGCATAGAAACAACTACTTTTGCACGAAATTTAAGAAAGTACAAATGCACGAAATTAGAAACATCGCAATTATTGCTCACGTCGATCACGGAAAAACGACGTTAGTAGACAAGATAATAGATCAAGCAAAAATTTTAGACGATCGTAAAGAACGTACAGATTTATTGTTAGATAATAACGATTTAGAACGTGAAAGAGGAATTACAATTCTTTCTAAGAACGTTTCTGTTATGTATAAAGACACAAAAATTAACGTTATTGATACTCCTGGTCACGCCGATTTTGGTGGAGAAGTAGAGCGTGTATTAAAAATGGCTGATGGTGTTTTATTATTAGTTGATGCATTTGAAGGACCAATGCCACAAACTCGTTTTGTATTAGGTAAAGCCTTAGAATTAGGATTAACTCCTATTGTAGTTGTAAATAAAGTAGATAAAGAAAACTGTACTCCAGATATCGTTCACGAAAAAGTTTTTGATTTAATGTTTGCCTTAGAAGCAACAGAAGAGCAATTAGACTTTACTACAATTTACGGTTCTGCAAAGAACAACTGGATGTCTACAGATTGGCAAAACCAAACTGATAACATCGTTCCTTTATTAGATGCTGTTTTAGAATCTATTCCAGCAACTAAATACAATGAAGGAACACCACAAATGCAAATTACTTCTTTAGATTTTTCTAAATTTACAGGAAGAATTGCTATTGGACGTGTTTTTAGAGGAGACTTAGAAGTTGGTAAAGAATACAGCTTATGTAAGGCAGATGGTTCTACTAAAAAAGTAAGAATTAAAGAATTACACGTATTCGAAGGAATGGGTAAAGTACAAGTAGAAAAAGTTCCTTGTGGAGATATTTGTGCAATTACTGGTATAGAAGGTTTTGAAATTGGTGATACAATTGCAGATTTAGAAAACCCAGAAGCATTACCAAGAACAGAGATTGACCAACCTACAATGAGTATGTTGTTTACAATTAACAACTCTCCTTTCTTTGGTAAAGAAGGTAAATATGTAACTTCTCGTCACTTAAGAGATCGTTTATTTAAAGAATTAGAAAAAAACCTTGCATTAAAAGTTGAAACTACAGATAGTGAAGATAAATTTAACGTTTTCGGACGTGGAGTTTTACACTTATCAGTATTGATTGAAACAATGCGTAGAGAAGGTTATGAATTACAAGTGGGAAGACCACAAGTAATTCTTAAAGAAATAGATGGTAAAAAACATGAGCCAATGGAAACATTGTCTATTGATGTACCAGAAGAAATGGCTTCTAAAGCAATTAACTTAGTATCTTTAAGAAAAGGAGATATGTTAATTATGGAACCAAAAGGAGATTTACAACATTTAGAATTTTCTATTCCTTCTAGAGGTTTAATTGGTTTAAGAAATAAAATTTTAACTGCAACTGGTGGTACAGCTATTATTAACCACAGATTTAGTGAATATGGGCCTTACAAAGGAGATTTTACTGAAGAAGTAAAAGGAGCAATTGTTTCTTCTGCAGCAGGTAAAGCAACAGCATATGCATTAAACCGTTTACAAGATAGAGGTGTTTTCTTTATTGATATTAACCAAGAAATCTATGTTGGACAAGTAATTGGAGAAAACAGTAAATCTGATGATATGGCTGTTAACTTAATTAAAGGAAAGCAATTAACAAACATGCGTAAATCTGGTACAGATGATGCTATGAAAATTGCTCCGAAAATTGATTTCTCTTTAGAAGAAAACATGGAGTATATTAAAGCAGATGAGTACTTAGAAGTAACTCCAGAAAGCTTACGTATGCGTAAAATTGTTTTTAAAGCATAATTGACATTATTTGTCATTTCTTGCACAAGCAGGAATTAATATAAATTAAAAAGCTCAAGTTTTATACTTGAGCTTTTTTTATCTTTGCAATATGAGTGATTTTACCCATTTTTTTGAAGCATTAGAACAAGGTTTACTAAATGATGAATTTGTAAAACTTACGTTAAGCAAACCAACTAGAAAAGGCGAAGGTTTAGTTAATAATGTTTATGTACGTTTATTTTTGGTTGATGGTAAACAAATTTTTGAATTTAAATATCGCTATGCAACACAAGAAAACTACAAACAGTTTTCTTTAAAAAGCGGAATTTCAGAATTAGAAAAACTACTTTCAGAAACTTTTAGATTAGGAACGTTATTTACTTTAAGCGAAGATTTGCAAGTACTTATTTCTAAGAATAAAATGGTTTCTTACAGAGAAAATGCTCCTAGTTTTAAGAATAAACTACCAGAGATTCCTTTACAATCTTAATTTAGAAATTTTTAATTTTTGTCAGTCAAATGACCAAAAGGTTAAAATATGTAACAACAAAATAAAGAAATTAACTACAAGAGAGTTTTAAAATAATTTCTTTGATTGAACTTACTTGTACTTTTGTTAGTTCAAAACTCTTAGAAACTTTATCAATTTGAAGGTAAGATTCAGTGATAACTTCATTTTGAACAGAAGATTGTAATAATGACGATATTGCTAAAAGAATATTTAAGAATTATTTTTTCGTCTATTTTCTCTAGATTGATTTCTCAAAAAAAAACTCAAATATACCTAATAGTGGGTATTTTATATCTATTAAATTTTTGTCAATTTTGTCATCAAATAATATGTGATTTTTCTTAACTTTTATTGCAATTAAAAAATATATGAAAAAGAAGAAGTAAAAGAAAAAGGAGATTTTATATAGTATTTAAAAGTAAAAAGGCTCGCAATTGCGAGCCTTTTTTATCTAAAAGAAATTTTCTTTATTTTGATTTATATTTTTCAGAATAACGTTTCCATAATTCAGTTTGATGTGTTTCCAAACTAATATCTCTACCTTGAATATAAGCTTTCGATAAAATATTACCTCTCATATCTAAAGCATCACCATCAGAAATAAATAAAGTAGCGTCTTTACCAACTTCTAAGGTTCCAACTAAATCATCTATTCCTAAAATTTTAGCTGTATTAGAGGTTATTAATTTTAAAGCTTCTTCTTTATCTAAACCATGTGCAGCAAAAGTACCAGCATAAAAAGGCAGGTTTCTGGTGTTCATACGTTCCATTGGTCCTTCCATTCCAATACTTACTAAAATGCCTTTATCTGTTAATTTCTTTGCAATTGTATAGGTATAATCATATGCATCATCTTCAGAGTTTGGATTTCTATGAGGTCTGTTCAAAACAACAGCAACATTATGTTTTACCAATAAATCTGTAACACTTTCTGCACCTTCTCCACGTAAAATTACAATATTATCAATACCAGCTTCTTTGGCAGTAGTAACAGCATCTGTAATTTCTTTTTCTCCATTAACGTGAATAAATAATTTTTGAGAACCATCAAAAAGTCCCTTCATTGCTTTATATGGTAAATGTGTTTTTTCCATATTACTTGCTAAATAAGTTTTAGCATTTGCAAAATAAGATTTAATATCTTCAACATTTTCGCCATATTTTGGATCGGCTTTTAATGCAGGATCTTCTCCTAACCACCATCTACCACGTGTAAAACTTCCTGGCCAATTCATGTGAATTGCATCATCTACCTTTAGAGCAGCATCTTCCCAATTCCAAGCATCTAATTGAACAACAGAAGAAGTTCCAGAAACTAAACCACCTCTAGGAGTAATTTGTGCCATTAAAACACCATTTGGTCTCATAGATTCTACAATTTTACTTTCTGCATTATAAGCGATTAAACTTCTAATATGAGGATTTAAAAGACCTATTTCGTCTTCATCATCACTTGCTTTTACAGCATCAATTTCTACCAAACCTAAAGTTGCATTTGCAGCAATAAAACCTGGGTAAACATGTTTTCCTTTAGCATTTATGATGGTTCCTTGTCTTGCAATTTTCATCATAGCAGAGCCTACAAAAGTTATTTTACCATCATTAAACATAATTAATGAGTTTTCAATAACTTCTCCATTTCCTAAATGTGCAGTTGCACCTTCAATAGAAATTGCTGAGGTTTGTTTGTCTGCAGGTGTTTGTTGTGCGTTTACATTTCCTATCAAAAAGAAAAACAGTAAACTATATAATATTTTTTTCATCGTTTTTAGTTTTTAAGTTCTTCTAAAGTATCACATCCAAAATTTCTATCCTTTCTAATCATAGGAGCTTTTGTTTTTCCACCACCCATTTTCTCTTTCAACATCATGTTAATTAAGGTGCTTTTTTCTTGCTTAATTGCTTCACGCTTTTTAGCATCTTCAGCTCTATCAAAAAATACTTTACCATCAATGATGGTCTTTTCTACTTTTGCGTAAATAGACATTGGGTAATCGCTCCAAAGAACAACATCAGCATCTTTACCAACTTTTATACTACCCACTTTATCATCAATATGTAATAATTTTGCTGGGTTTATAGTAACTGTTTTCCAAGCTTCTAATTCAGACATTCCACCATATTTCATAGTTTTTGCTGCTTCTTGATTTAAACGTCTAGACATTTCTCTATCATCAGAATTAATAGCAACTGTAACTCCTGCATTGTGCATAATGGAAGCATTAAAAGGAATTGCGTCATTTACTTCATATTTATAACCCCACCAATCTGAAAAAGTAGAACCACCAACTCCATGTTCAACCATTTTATCAGCAACTTTATAACCTTCTAAAATGTGTGTAAACGTATTTATTTTAAAGCCCATTTTGTCAGCAACCTTTATTAACATATTAATTTCTGATTGCACATAAGAATGACAAGAAATATGTCGTTCTCCGTTTAAAATTTCAACCAAAGTTTCCATTTCAGCATCTTTTCTGTATGGTTTTCCAGTTTTCTTTTTAGCCTCATATTCTTTTGCTCTTGTAAAATAATCGGTAAACATTTGCTCAACACCCATTCTTGTTTGTGGAAAACGAACTCCATTTGAAGAACGAGATTGTTTTACATTTTCACCCAAAGCAAATTTTATAAACTTAGGAGAATTGTTGTAAATCATATTATCTGCATTTTCTCCCCATTTTAATTTAAGAATTGCAGAACGACCACCAATAGGATTTGCAGAACCATGTAAAATTTGAGCAGAAGTTGTACCTCCAGAAATATTTCTATAAATATTGATGTCTGTAGGATCTACAACATCTTCTATTGTTACTTCTGCAGATGAATTTTGACCACCTTCGTTTACTGCAGAAGTTGCAATATGTGAGTGTTCATCTACAATACCAGCAGTTAAATGTTTTCCTGTTCCATCAACTTCAACAGCATTTCTTGCTTTTAAGTTTTTACCAATCTCAACGATTTTTCCATCTTTTAGAAGTACATCTGTATTTTCTAAAATTCCAGCATCTTCACTTGTCCAAACTGTAACATTTTTAATTAAAATAGTTTCAGATTTTGGTTGTGTAAAGTTTCCAAAACCGATGTTTGGATAACTTACAGGTAAAACTGTAAGAACATCTTCTTCTTTTTCTTTTTTGTCATCATCTTCATCCTCTTCTTTAGTTTCTTCTTTTGCTACCTTTTTACTAGCAGACCAAGAAGTTTCATTTGCTTCACTATCATAAGCAGTTCCTTGCATTACATTAGCAGGATTGATAATTTTTCCAGTCATTCTTGTATAATTACCATCTTCATTTAAGTTGATAGCAATCCAATCATCTTTAAAAGAAAAAGTAGATTTTATTTTATCTTCTCCTAATTTTATCGCTGCTTTTTGTTTAGCTCCTTCTCCAGAAATAATTAAATCGTAACTTTTATTATTTACAGATAACATATATGTTCCTGAAATATCTTTTACATCAATGTCATTCAATACATTTTTACTTCCTTGAACCCAGTTTTCGAAAAGTGTAGTTTTTGCATCAAAAATATCACCAGAAGTAATAATAAAGTTTGCATAGCTTCCTGTTTTTAAATTTCCTAAGGATGAATTCCCAATAATATTTGCAGGAATTGTTGTTAAAGCTGCTAATGCTTTTTCTTTGTCAAAACCATATTTAATGGCTTTTTGTAAATTTTTATGAAAAGATTTAACCGACTTTAATTTGTGAGTAGTTAATGCAAAATTCACACCGTTTTTAGATAAAACAGACAAATTTGATGGCTCTTGATTCCACTTACGCATATCTTGTAAAGAAATTTGTTGCGCTAAAAGTGGATTAGAAACATCATAAGCATTGCTAAAATCAATAGGAATTATAAAATTAGCATTCGTTCCTTTAATATCTGCAATTCTTTCATATTCATCTCCAGAACCAACAATTGTATATTGAATAGAAAATTCGTCTCCAACTTTATCAGCTCTTACAGCATCTAAATGATTGCCAGTTTCAAAAATTTGGATTAGGTTTTTGTTGCTATTTAAAGCCTCTAAAGCCATATCTTTATTTTTCATGTTGCCTTTTGCATACCAATCTGCATCATTATAAACTTGACGTAATAAAGCCATTGCACCCATTCTAGAACCTGGATATGATTGTCTTGATTGTACACTCTTATCGAAAGATAAATATTGTGCAGATTTTGTGTCTAAAATTCTATATGCGTTTGATGAATTAGGATTTAAAGCAATCAACAATCCATTTCCACGAATAATACCATCTTGTAAATGCGTATTTACTGCACCAAAACCAGCTTCTAATAATTCCTTTGCTTTTTTGTTATCAAAATTAAAAGATTCGATTGGGTTTGTGTCTGGTCTTATATGATCATTCCAATAATAACCTTCTCTTGATGCGTCATATTGAGTTGATCTAGAGTTGCTAGAACTTCTTTTTGGCTTTGAAATTCCAAAATCGCTATAAATATCAATAAAAGAAGGATAAATTGTTTTGCCCTCTAAATCTGTAGTACTAGTTCCTTTAGGAATTTTTACTGATTTCCCAACACTAACAACTTTACCGTCTTTAATTAATAAGGTTCCATTTTTAATAATTTCTGTTGGTGTTACATAAATGGTTGCATTTGTAAACGCAAAAGTTGCATTTTCTGCTGTTTTTACTCCAGAATCCGTAGGAAAATAATCTTGTGCTTGTGTAACTGTTAGCGACAAGAAAAAGAGTAGGAAAAATAGTTTTTTCATGTAGTTTGATTTGTTTTTTGAATTAATGATAAATTTATTGATATGTATTTTGAAAAATGTTAAATGATTTCTTTTTTAACAAAATTTTAAGAAATTGATTTTTAGGTATTTGAAGATGTAATAATAAAACCCGTAAGAAATTAACGAATATTTAAAATCTATAAAAACAAGATATTTTAAGAAGTAATTTTGGGTTGATAAAATTAAAGTTGATTAGAACTCTCAAAATAGGAAATCAATAAATCCACCACATAATTATAAGATTCCACTCCTTTTGCTTGATTATTTGCTTTTAAGTAAGCATTATATCCTTTTTTAACCAAAGGTTCAAAAGGGTTTTTATATTCCTGCCAAAAACTATAACTCGCATTAAAATCTTTGATAATTCCTTTGTTTACGGTTAGCCAAAGTTCTTTAGATTTTTCGGTATCTCGTTTTCGAATCTCGGAAATGCAATAACCAAAAGCCATTCTGTAGCTTGCGTATTTAAAATAAACATCGTCATTATAATTTGCTGCTAAAAAACCCACAAAATTAGCTTCGTTTTCTGCTGCAAAACCAATTTGATGCGCCATTTCATGACAGGTTGTTGTTGGGTAACTTGTTTTAGGAATTTTATCATTTACTTGAGCTTCTCCAGTTAAAGGATTCAAATAACCAGAAGTTCCATTATAAGTCTGTAATAAACTCATCAAAGAACTTTTTACAGAGGAGTGTTGATATTTTAATTGCGGAATATCGTTTGCTAAATTTTCGTAGCCAACAAGAGCAATACTATACATTTCTTTTGGTTGATAAATATTTTCAACTTTTATAGTATCGTTTTGTGTAATTTTTTGTTGATAAAAATTTAGCTGTTCAATAATATGTTTGGTAACTTTTGTAAGTTGTTCTGTAGAGTATTTTTGTTGTTGATAGTGTAAGTTTTTCGCCAAAGGTTCTCTGTAATAATTGAATCCCCAGAAAAGATAAAAGCAAAAATAAATTATGGATAAAATAGCAACCAAGTGAATTATTTTCGGAATAAAATTTCGAAATCTAGTTTTTATCAATCGAAATAAAAAACGAAAAAAAATAAAAACACCAAAAGCCAGTAAAATATCTCCCACAGAAAAAGGAATCCAACCAAATATAATTCTAAAAAAAGATGAAATGGTCGGGTAAATTCCATTGGAGTAATAACGTTCTACAAATGCAGGATTTTTTGCAAGAATTTGCAGAAGTAAAACTTGAATTGGCAGAAAAATTGCTAAAAAAATATGTGTTTTATTCCATTTCATTGTGGTAAAAATAACATTTCATTTTGGAAGTTGACTGGTTATTAACAAGATAATAACAATTTTGTTTACAATAAATGTTCACAAATATAAGTTTGATTTTAACAATCCTAATCAACCTAAAAAAGTACATTTGTGACAATGGAAAAAACGAATACTGTAGCAGGCAAAAAGATAGATAAAGCAAGAATTATTAGTCTTGAGAAAGGTAAAATTCCCCCACAAGCAGTGGAGTTGGAAGAGGCTGTACTTGGAGCAATGATGATTGACAAAAAAGGGATTGATGATGTAATTGATGTGCTAAGTGCAGATGCTTTTTACGATCAAAAACATCAAGAAATCTATGCTGCAATTTATCAATTATTCCAAAATTCTGAACCAATAGATATTTTAACAGTATCTAATTTGTTGAAAAAGAATGGAAAGTTAGAATTTGTTGGTGGCGATTTTGCCTTAATTCGTTTAACTCAAAAAGTAGCATCTTCTGCACATATTGAGTTCCATGCAAGAATTATATTACAAAAATATATTCAACGTAAATTAATTTCAATATCATCAGAAATAATCGAAAATGCGTATGATGAAAGTACAGATGTTTTTGATTTATTAGACGATGCTGAAGCAAAGCTTTTTGAAGTTACACAAGGTAACTTAAAAAAGAGTTCAGAAGATGCAGGTTCTCTTGTAAAACAAGCTTTGACAAAAATTCAGGAAATAGGAAATTCGGAAGGAATGTCTGGTTTGGAAACTGGTTTTACAAAATTAGATGCGTTAACTTCTGGTTGGCAGCCTTCAGATTTAGTGATTATTGCAGCAAGACCAGGTATGGGTAAAACTGCCTTTGTAATTTCGATGGCAAAAAACATGGCAATCGATTTTGGTCATGGAGTTGCAGTATTTTCTTTAGAGATGTCTTCTGTTCAGTTGATAACTCGTATGATTTCTTCAGAAACTGGTTTAACATCAGAAAAATTAAGAAAAGGAAATTTAGAAGCTCATGAATGGGAACAATTAAATGTAAAAGTTAAGAAATTATCTGATGCACCTATTTTTATTGATGATACTCCATCACTTTCTGTATTCGATTTACGAGCAAAAGCAAGACGTTTAGTTTCGCAACATAATGTAAAAATAATTGTAATTGATTATTTACAATTAATGACAGCTGGAGGAAAAGCAGGAGGAAATCGTGAACAAGAAATCTCTATGATTTCTAGAAACTTAAAAGCATTAGCAAAAGAATTATCTGTACCAGTAATTGCACTTTCTCAGTTATCGAGAGCTGTAGAAACACGTGGAGGATCTAAAAGACCTTTACTATCAGATTTACGTGAATCTGGTGCAATTGAGCAAGATGCAGATATTGTGAGTTTCATTTTTAGACCAGAATATTATGGGATGACAGAATGGGATGATGATGAACATACACCATGTGAAGGGCAAGGAGAATTTATTGTAGCAAAACACAGAAATGGTGGTTTGGATAATATTCGTTTGAAATTTACAGGACACTTAGCAAAATTCTCTGATTTAGAGGAAGGTTTTAGTTCGGAATTCCAGTCTTCTATGAACGCAGATTTCCCAGAAGATCCTTTTGCAGGTGAAGGAGGAATTGATCCTAAAGATGCTTTTGGAGATGATGTTCCTTTCTAGTCGATAATAGACATTTGATAAAAAAATATTAAATTTATATAAATACACAATTGCTTTCAAGTAATTGTGTATTTTAGTTTTTGATATGAAAAAGATGAAAGTGAAAAATTATCAATTGAAGAACAAAATACTCGCTTTAAGCTGATAATACAGAGATAATTGATTTAGATTCTAATTAAACTTTTAATTTTGTAACTTTGAAAGTAAAATAATGTATTATGAATATTCAAGCTAGAAAATTAAATTTAATAGAGTATTTAGTTTCTCTAAAAGATGAAAATCTATTTAAAAAAATAGAAAAATCTGTTTTAGAAATTAAAGATTCTGAACGATATGTTTTTACTCAAGATGAATTAATTTTAAGAGCAGAGGAAGCTAATTTAGATTATCAGAATAAAAATTTCTCAACCCAAGAAGATTTAGAAAAAGAAAGTCAAAACTGGTAAAATGATAATAATTTGGTCAGATTTTGCAATAAAAATGCTGAAAGAAATTCATAATCATTACAAAACGAAAACTACTAAAATAATTGCTGACAGAATTAAAAATGATATATTTTCTGCTACTAAGCAACTAATTAACTTTTCTAAATCTGGCACTGAAGAACATACTTTAAAAGGATTAAATCAAAATCATAGATATTTGATAAATGGGAATTATAAAATTATTTATAAACTTGTAAAAGAAGGTGTTTTAATTACTGATGTTTTTGACACTAGACAAAATCCTATTAAAATAAATAATACTAAAAGATGAAGTCTGAAATAACAATAACTGTAGATAAACAAATTATTAAACAAGCAAATGAATACGCTAAAAATCATCTAATTTCATTAATCAAGAAACAAAGAAAAGGAACTCAAAAAACATAAGAGTTTTAATCTTTAATTTAGATTGCAGAAAGAATAAATTTCTTTAATTACTTCTGATAGTTTTATATAATTTATGAAAAAACTTTTAATAATACTAACATTCCTACTAACCACAAATTCAATTTGGGCATCATTTATTTATGTGCCTATGAATCATGATAACCAAAGAAATCATTTAAAAGCGTATGGAATTGTATATTTTGGTTTAGAAGCTGGTTTAAAATCGAAATGGTTATTAAATTATGATGGAGGTGCTTTTTTAATCGAAAATAATAAAGCCATCGAAAACGAATGTAAAATTCGCGGTGTTTCTTATCAAGTAATTTCCGATGCAAAAGCACAGTTAATATTGCAGGAAATTTCTGCTCCATCCTCAAACCAAGAAGCTGTAACTTTAGAAAAAGCGCCAAAAATTGCAGTGTATTCTCCAAAAGATAAAATGCCTTGGGATGATGCTGTAACTATGGTTTTAACGTATGCAGAAATTCCTTTTGATGTTATTTACGACAAAGACGTTTTAGTTGATAAACTCCTAATTTACGAATGGTTGCATTTGCATCATGAAGATTTTACAGGTCAATATGGAAAGTTTTACGGTTCATTTAGAACAACTCCTTGGTATATTGATGCAAAATTAAATGCTGAGAAATTAGCAAAAGAATTAGGGTACAATAAAGTATCCGAAGAAAAATTAGCAGTTGCAAAAAAAATTAGAGATTATGTAATTGGAGGTGGTTTTATGTTTGCTATGTGTTCTGCAACAGATAGTTTTGATATTGCTTTAGCAGCAGAAGGTGTAGATATTGCAGAAGCCATGTTTGATGGTGATGCTTCAGAAATGAATTATCAATCTAAAATAAATTACAATAAAACATTTGCTTTTAAAGATTTTGAGTTGGAAAAAAACCCAATTACGTATGAGTTTTCTTCTATTGATATGACAAGAAAACGTAGAATTCCAAAAACCTCAGATTATTTTTCGTTGATAGAATTTTCTGCAAAATGGGATCCTGTGCCAACCATGTTAACTCAAAATCATACAACTTTGGTGAAAGGTTTTATGGGACAAACCACTTCATTTGATAGAAACACCGTAAAAACAAATGTGTTAGTTTTAGGAGAAAACAGAACCAATAGAGAAGCAAGATATATTCATGGAACGAAAGGAAAAGGAATGTTTACTTTTTATGGAGGTCATGATCCAGAAGATTATACGCACAGAGTTGGCGATCCAAAAACGGAACTCGATTTACACAAAACTTCTCCTGGTTACAGATTAATATTAAATAATGTATTGTTTCCTGCAGCTAAAAAGAAGAAACAGAAAACCTAAAAGGTTTAATGTTTTTTGGGCGTTTTAACGGGCTTTTCATTATATCTTTTTTTTAGTTTGTCATTAGTAAAAAGATTTTCACTTTTTATGGCAATCTTAATAATTTAAAGTACTACGCTTTTTAACAAAAAAAGGATGCCATTTCAATCCCTAACGCATTTACTCATTCTCAATAAAAAATAGTATTTATTAAAGAAAAAAGATACTATTAACAAATATCAAATAAATTGCTATTTTATCTATTATCAATACAATCACTTTTGTATTTTTGTCGATATAATATAAAACGCATACAATGCCAACAACTAAAGAATTACAAGATTTTACACAACAAGTTCGTAGAGATATTTTAAGAATGGTACACAAAGTAAATTCTGGTCATCCAGGAGGTTCTTTAGGCTGTGCAGAATTTTTTACTTGTTTGTATCAAGAAGTAATGGATTATTCTACAGATTTTAAAATGGATGGAAAAAACGAAGATTTATTTTTCCTTTCTAATGGACATATTTCTCCTGTTTATTATAGTGTTTTGGCTCATAGTGGTTTTTTTCCAGTAGAAGAATTAAACACGTTTAGATTGATAGATTCTCGTTTGCAAGGACACCCAACAACGCATGAAGGTTTACCAGGAATTAGAATTGCTTCTGGTTCTTTAGGTCAAGGAATGTCTGTTGCATTAGGTGTTGCACAAGCAAAAAAGTTAAATGGTGATGATAAAATTGTGTATACTTTACATGGTGATGGAGAATTGCAAGAAGGGCAAAACTGGGAAGCAATTATGTATGCTTCAGGTAAAAAAGTAGATAATTTAATTGCAACTATCGATTTAAATGGAAAGCAAATTGATGGTGCTACAGACGATGTTTTACCAATGGGAAGCATCAAAGCTAAATTCGAAGCTTTTGGTTGGGACGTTTTAGAAGTAAAAGAAGGAAATGATATTGAAGCAATTTTAGCTGGACTAAAAGAAGCGAAATCTTTAACAGGAAAAGGAAAACCAGTTTGTATTTTATTGTATACAGAAATGGGGAATGGAGTAGATTTTATGATGAATACACACGCTTGGCATGGAAAAGCACCAAATGATGAGCAATTAGAAAATGCTTTGGCTCAAAATCCTGAAACTTTAGGAGATTATTAAAAAATATTCAAAATTTAAGGAATTAAAATATTTAAAAGAGTTGTTCATTTAAAAATGAATAACTCTTTTTTTATGAATTTATTTGGATGAATACTGTAAGAATACTTTTATCTTTACAACTAACAAGTTTTGTGCAATCATTCAGCTTTTGAATAATTGAATTTTTAACCTTTTAATAAAATTATGAAAATAGGAATTGTTTGTTATCCAACTTTTGGGGGAAGTGGAGTAGTAGCAACAGAATTAGGAATGGCTTTAGCAGATAAAGGGCATGAAGTTCATTTTATAACCTACAATCAACCAGTTCGTTTAGATTTTATATCACATAAATTACATTTTCATCAAGTTTTAGTAGAAGAATATCCATTATTTCAATACCAACCTTATGAGTTAGCATTGTCTAGTAAAATGGTTGAAGTTGTTCAGAAATATGATTTAGAAGTTTTACATGTACATTATGCAATTCCACATGCGTATGCTGCTTTTATGGCAAAGCAAATGCTAAGAGAAAAAGGAATTGAGATAAAAGTGGTAACAACTTTGCATGGTACAGATATTACTTTAGTAGGTAGTCACCCAACTTACAAAACAGCAGTAGAGTTTAGTATTAATAATTCTGATGTGGTAACAGCTGTTTCCAATAACTTGAAAGAAACAACGAATCAACTTTTTAACATCAAAAAAGATATCAAAGTTATTTATAATTTTATTGATGTAAATAAATATAGCAAAGCAGAAAGTGAAGAATGTAAAAGAAGTGCTTTAGCAGAACCAAATGAACGAATTCTAACACATATTAGTAATTTTAGACCTGTTAAAAGAGTAGAAGATGTAATTAAAATTTTCTATGAAGTTCAAAAAGAAATTCCATCAAAATTATTGATGATTGGAGAAGGACCAGAAAGAAAAAAAGCAGAGCTTTTAACAAAACAATTAGGCATTAAAAACAAAGTTTTCTTTTTAGGAAATAGTACAGAAATCGATAAGATTTTATGTTATTCAGATGTTTTTCTACTACCTTCTAAAACAGAAAGTTTTGGTTTGGCAGCCTTAGAAGCAATGGCTGCAAAAACGGCAATAATTTCTACCAATACAGGTGGTTTGCCAGAAGTAAACATCCATGGAGAAACAGGTTTTTTAAGCAATTTGGGCGATGTTGAAGACATGGCTAAAAATGCAATTTCTATTTTAAAAGACGATGATGTTTTAGAGCGTTTTAAACTAAATGCACAAGAACATACCAAACGTTTTTCGTTAGAAAATATTTTACCTGTTTATGAGGAGATTTATAAGTCTTGTTATAAAAGTGAAGTTAAATAATATAAAAAAAGCTCAAACATTAATTTGTTTGAGCTTTTTTATTTGTGCTAATTTCAATATCTAATTTTTCAACTAAAAAACTATTTTCCAAACATACCACCAAGCATTCCTCCAATTCCACCTCCAGAAGATTTCTTATCACCTCCTAAAAACATTCCAGCAACATCATCTATAACACTTCCATCACCATCAGCATCTAAAATTTTCTCAAGAAAACTTTGATCATTACTTGCAGAACTTCCACCTAATAAACCTCCTAAAAGTCCAGTTAAATCTCCAGAAGAACTTACGTTTTGTTCTTTCTTTTGTTTTCCTAACATTCCCATTACTAAGGGTGCAGCAACTTTTAAAATGTTGGCAACAGAACCAGCATCTAAACCAGCTTTTTGTCCAATAACTTGTTCAACACCTTGTTGTTTATCTCCTAAAATATGACTTAAAATTCCTGCTCCATCTTGTTTTACAGAATCATCAACTCCACCACCAAACAAACCTCCAAGATTGTCTAAAATACTACCATCATGTTTATTTTCTAAAGCATTTTGTAAACTCTGTGCACCTTCTGGAGTTGCAGCATTTCTTTCCATTGCTTTCATTAAAACTGGTAAAGCCATTGTTAAAACACTACTTGTTTTACTTGAATCTGTTCCTGTAGATCCTGCTACACCAGATACGATCTGTTTTCCTAAATCACTATTTAATAAATCTAAAATTCCTGCCATTTTGTATTTTTAATAATTAATATGTTTACTTTATGATAATATGACACAATATAAGAATAAAGTCACTTATAAGTTTAATTATTTTTCTATCTTTCATTTTTTAAAAAACTTTTATAATTTAGTATGAAAAAATTAGAATTACACTGGCAAATTTTAATAGGAATGGTTGTTGGAATCCTTTTTGGATTAGGAATGACAACGATAGATGGAGGAGCGAAATTTATTTTAAATTGGATAAATCCAATTGGAACTATTTTTGTGAAACTATTAAAATTAATAGCAGTTCCTTTAATTATAGCATCTTTAGTAAAAGGAATATCAGACTTAAAAGATATTTCTAAATTTAAAAATATTGGTTTAAAAACCATCGCCATTTATATTGGTACCACTGTTATTGCCATTACAATTGGTTTGTTACTAGTAAATATTGTAAAACCTGGAGAAGGAATCTCTGAAGATACCATAACAAAACTTACAGAAACGTATGCAAATAGTGGAGGTGTACAAGATAAATTATCGGAAGCTTCTAAACAAAGAAATACAGGTCCTTTACAGTTTTTAGAAGACATGGTTCCAGATAATGCCATAAAAGCTTTGGGGGATAACACCTCTATGTTACAAGTAATTTTCTTTACTATTTTTCTTGGTATTTCTATGTTATTGATTGGCGAGAAAAGAGCAAAACCATTAAAAGATTTCTTTGATTCTTTAAATGAAGTTGTCTTAAAAATGGTCGATTTAATCATGCTTTTTGCTCCTTATGCAGTTTTTGCATTGTTAGCAAATGTGGTTGTTTCATCCAATGATCCAGATTTATTATTAGCACTTTTAAAATATGCACTTACTGTAGTTGGTGGTTTATTATTGATGGTGATTTTCTATATGATTTTAATAAGTATTTTTACGAAAAAGAATCCATTTTGGTTTTTGAAGCAATTAAGTCCTGCTCAATTATTAGCGTTTTCTACAAGTTCAAGTGCAGCAACTTTACCTGTAACTATGGAACGTGTTGAAGAACATATAGGAGTTGATAAAGAAGTTTCTAGTTTTGTGTTGCCTGTTGGAGCCACCATAAATATGGATGGAACTTCCTTATATCAAGCAGTTGCAGCCGTTTTTATTGCGCAAGCTCTTGGGTTCGATTTAACGTTTACGGGTCAATTAACTATTATTTTAACAGCTTTATTGGCTTCAATTGGTTCTGCTGCAGTTCCTGGAGCAGGAATGGTAATGTTGGTAATTGTATTAGAATCTGTTAATTTTCCTGCGGATAAACTAGCCATAGGTTTGGCATTAATTTTTGCAGTTGATAGACCTTTAGATATGTGTAGAACTGTAATTAATGTTACTGGAGATGCAACTGTAGCAAGTTTAGTAGCAAAATCTGTTGGTAAATTACACGATAATCCTAAACCTAAAAATTGGGATGATGATTATGATGATGTTAAATAGTTTTCAGTTTTCAGTTGAAGTTTGCAGGTTTCATTTTTGTAAATAAAGTTGAGTTATGTCTTTAAAGATACATACACCTTTAGTTTCTGTAGATTGGTTGTTTTCTAATTTAGAAAATGAACATCTCATTATTTTAGATGCAACAATTCCAAAAGTTACATCAAAAACTGATGAGGTTATTGAAGATAAATATCAAATTAAAAATACCAGATTTTTTGATATACAAAATATTTTTTCTGATGTTAATGCAGCATTTCCAAATACAGTATTATCACCAGAAGAATTTGAAGAAAAGGCGCAAGAATTAGGCATTAACAATAAGAGTTGTATTGTTGTTTATGATGATTTAGGGATGTATTCCTCACCAAGAGTTTGGTGGCTTTTTCAATTGATGGGTTTCAAAAATATTGCAGTTTTAAATGGTGGTTTTCCTGAATGGAAAAAGAAAGAATATCCAACTGAAAAACCATTTTCTCATCAACCTAAAAGAGGAAATTTTACAGTTGATTATCAACCACAAAAAATAAAGTTTACAGAAGACGTTTTAAAAGCAGTTGAAAATGATAAATTTTTAATTGCTGATGCTCGTTCAAAAGGACGTTTTTATGCAACTGAACCAGAACCTAGAAAAGGTTTAAAAGGAGGTCATATTCCAAACTCCATTAGTTTTCCAATTGCTGATATTATTGTTGATGGTAAATTAAAATCAACAGAAGAATTAAAAGAAATATTCAAGG
>CAXBPL010000055.1:0-17286 GCA_963977615.1 uncultured Polaribacter sp.
GAATTAGTTTTTCTTACAAGCAAGGAGTTACTACTCAAGAAGCAGCAGGTACAAACAATGTGTATGATGTTAATATTAGAATGGCGTATGCTTTCTCAGAAAAATTTGCAGCAAAAGCTACATTGGCTTATTTACAAGGTACAGAATGGTTTGCTACAGATCATAGAAACACAAGAAATGGAGAATATGCTCCTGGAGATAGATCTTTAAACGATTTTGATGGTTTAAATATTTATGGTGATGAGGTTGCTACAAATTTAGGTGGTGCTGTTGGTAGAGTAAGTAGAACTGGTTATGAAGAGCAGGATTTAATGTTAGATTATGAAGCAAAAAGTGTAAAATTAAATACAGCTTTGCATTATAGACCTTTTGGAGATGATAGATTAGAAGTAATCTTTAATTCAAAATTTGGAACAGGAAATACTATTTATCAAGGTGCAAACAGATATAATATTAGAGATTTCTATTTAGCACAACAAAAATTAGAAGTTAAAGGTAAAAACTTTTTTGTAAGAGGTTATATGACAACTGAAGATGCTGGTAATTCTTACGATTCACGTTTTGCTGCGATTAACATTAACAGAAGCTGGAAATCTGATCAAGATTGGTTTACACAATATGCAGGAACTTATTTAGCAACAGGTTCTCATCAAGCAGCTAGAGCAGCAGCAGATACAGGACGTTTAATTCCAGGAACTCCAGCATTTAAAGCTGCTTTTGATACAGTTACAGCAGATCCAAACTTAGCAACTGGTGCAAGATTTCAGGATGAAACAAAATTATATCATGGAGATGTAAATTATAATTTTCAAGACGTTATTGAGTGGGCAGAATTTCAAGTTGGTGGTTCTTACAGAAGATATTCTTTAAACTCTAGTGGAAGTATTTTTACAGATAATGATGGTTCTATTAATTATGATGAATATGGTGTTTATACTCAAATGCAAAAGAAATTTTTAGAAGACGATCGTTTAAAATTAACAGCTTCTTTACGTTATGACAAAGCTCAAAATTTTGATGGTAACTTTTCTCCAAGAGTTTCTTTAGCGTATGCAGGAGGAGAAAATAAGAATGATAACTTTAGAGCATCTTTTCAAAAAGGATTTAGAAACCCAACAACACAAGATCAATATATTGGTTTAGATGCAGGTTCTGCAATTTTAGTAGGTTCTGCTCCAGATAACTTAGACAGATATACAAGTACTGACCTAAATGTAAGTACTGCAGGTCAAGGAATTTTAGGAAGCTCAACAACTACATTGTCAGGAAGATTGGCTTATGAGAATTCTTTTGCAGCAACTTCTGTTTTAGCTGGTGCTCCAGAAGCATCTAGTGCTCCTTTAGTAAAACCAGAAGAAGTTACTGCTTTTGAATTAGGATATAGAGGTTTAATTAATGCAGGAGATTCTAGAATAACTTTAGATGTAAGTGCATACTACAATCAATATTCTGATTTTATTTCTGCTAAAAACGTTTTAGTTCCTTTTTACGGAACAGTAGGTGATAATACACTGTCTCTTTTAGCGCTTCAAAATGGAGATTTTAAAGCTTTTCAAGTATATACAAATACTACTGCAGATATAAACTCTTATGGAGCTTCTTTAGGATTAAATACAAAGATTTTTAATGGTTTTGATATCGGTTTAAATTATACGTATGCTAAATTTGATTTTGATCAAGCATCAGATCCAGATTTTGAAGCAGGTTTTAACACACCAGAACATAAAGTAAAATTACAATTTGGTAAAACAGATTTATTTAAAAACTTTGGTTTTAATATAAATGCAAGATGGCAAGATGAGTTTTTATGGGAATCTACATTCTTAGATGCAACTGTAGATGCAAGAACTGTATTCGATGCGCAAATTAATTATACTGTACCATCTTGGAAATCTACTTTTAAATTAGGTGGCGCAAATTTAGGTGGGCAAGAATATTTTAGTGCACCAGGAGTTGGAGCTATAGGTTCTCAATATTACCTTTCTTGGTCAATTAATAACTAATAAAAAACACATTAATTTATGAAAAATTATAAATATATAGGTTTGTTTCTTTTATCACTAGGAGTTATCTCTTGTGATGTAAACAACGATTTAGATCCAATTTTAGAAGAAACAGGACCAGTAGTTCAATTAAATACAAACGGATTAGATTTTTCTAGTTATGTTTCTATTGGAGCTTCTTTTACAGCAGGTTTTACAGATAATGCTTTATTTATCCAAGCACAGGAAAATTCGTTTCCAAACATTTTAGCAGGGAAATTTGGTACAGATTTTTCTCAACCTTTAATGAATGATAATATTGGAGGTTTGTTATTAGCTGGAAACGTAATTCAAGGACCAAGGTTGTATTTTAATGGTGCAGGTCCAACACCTTTACAAGCAACACCAACAACAGAGGTTACTAATTCTGTTTCAGGAAATTTAAATAACTTTGGTGTTCCAGGTGCTAAAAGTTTTCATCTTGTTGCAGAAGGTTATGGTAATGTACAGGGAGTTTCTTTAGGTTTAGCAAATCCTTATTTTGCAAGAATGGCCTCTAGCCCAACTGCAACTGTTTTGGGAGATGCAATGGCTCAAAACCCAACATTTTTTACCTTATCAGAAATTGGTGGTAATGATGTTTTAGGATATGCACTTTCTGGTGGTTCTGGAGTAGATCAAACAGGGAATATTGATCCAAGAACTTACGGTTCTTCAGATATTACAGATCCAAACGTGTTTGCTAGTGTATTTAGTAATATGGTAACAGCTTTAACAGCAAATGGAGCAAAGGGAGTTGTTGCAAACTTACCTTATATTACAAACTTAGCTCATTTTATAACAGTTCCTTACAATCCATTAAATCCAAATGATCCAGAAACTGGTGCTACTTTAAAGGCTCAAATACCTTTATTAAACTCAGTTTATGGAGCAGTAAATCAAATTTTTATTGGTGCAGGTGAACCAGAAAGAGCAATTGTTTTTTCTGAAACAGAGACGAATTCTTTAGTTATTTATGATGAAGATGCAACTGATTTATCAGAAGCAATAACTGCAACATTAGGCGCAAGTCCAACCTTTGTTCCTTTTGTACAATCTTTAGGTCTTCCTGCAGAAGCAGCTCCTTTAGTTGCAGGTTTGTTAGGTTCACAATATGGTAAAGCAAGATCAGCAACTGCTCAAGATTTATTTGTATTGCCAAGTAGTTCTATTATTGCAACAGTAAATAATACAGCTGCTGCAGCTATCATAGCACAAAGTGGAGGTCTTTTACCAGCAAATTTAGCTGGACAATTTTCTGCAGAAGGAGTTACGCTTCCTTTAGCTGATAAATGGGTTTTAACTCCTCAAGAGCAATTAGCAATTAAAACAGCTACTGATGCTTATAATACAACTATTGCAGCTGTTGCAAGTGCAAACCCAAATGTAGCTTTGGTAGATTTTAAAGCACTTTTAGAGCAATCTGCAACTGGTATTGCATTTGATCAATATACATTAACAACTAGTTTGGTAACTGGTGGTTTAGTTAGTTTAGATGGTGTACATTTAACTGGTAGAGGTTATGCTTTAATGGCAAATAAAATTTTGGCAGCTATGGATGCCGAATTTGGTTCTAATTTTACTGTAGCTACAAATGGTTTAGCGAAAGCAGATGATCATCCAACAAATTATTCTCCTGCTTTAAGATAGTAGAATAATGAAATATTGCATAAAAAAAAAGGTTGAGAATTAATTCTCAACCTTTTTTTTTTTGACTAAAAAAGATTTTATAAAAGCATCATTTTTGCTCTTTTAACACCAGCAACTAAAACATCTATTTCTTCTTTTGTGTTGTAAAAAGAAAAAGAAGCTCTAACAGTTCCTGGAATTTTGTAAAAATCCATAATAGGTTGTGCACAATGATGCCCAGTTCTAACAGCAATCCCTAGTTTATCTAGAATTGCTCCCATATCATAAGGATGAACACCATCAATATTAAAAGAAATAACCGCTGTTTTTTTATTTGATGTTCCGTAAATTTTTAAACCTTCAATTTTTAGTAATTCTTGGGTTCCGTATTTTAAAAGTTCATCTTCATAGGTTGCAATTTCATCAAAACCAATACTATTCATATAATCTAGAGCTGCACCAAAAGCAATACCTCCACAAATATTTGGAGTTCCAGCTTCAAACTTATGAGGTAAACCTGCATAGGTTGTTTTTTTGAAAGATACAGTTGCAATCATTTCTCCTCCACCTTGATAAGGAGGTAATTTTTCTAACCATTCTTGTTTTCCATATAAAAAACCAACTCCTGTTGGCCCACATAATTTATGAGCAGAGGCTACATAAAAATCAGCATTTAATTTTTGTACATCTGGCTTAATATGAGGTGTTGCTTGAGCACCATCAATTAAAACAGCAGCACCAACTTTATGAGCGGCTTCAATAATTTCTTCAATTGGGTTTACAGTTCCTAAAGCATTAGAAACATGATTACAAAAAACCAATTTTGTATTCTTATTTAAAAGTTGATGATAGGTTTCCATATCTAAAGAACCTTCTTCATTCATAGGAATTACCTTTAAAATTGCGCCTGTTTTTTCGCATAACATTTGCCAAGGAACAATGTTTGAGTGATGTTCTAAAGCAGAAACAATCAACTCATCATCTTTATGTAAAAGTGATTCAAAACCAGCAGCAACAATATTAATACTGTGTGTAGTTCCTGCAGTTAATATAATTTCGTAGGTTTCTTTTGCATTAAAATGCTTTTGCACTTTTATACGTGCTTCTTCATATTTATCTGTAGCTTCTTGACTTAACGTATGTACTCCTCTGTGAATATTGGAGTTGTAATTGCTGTAATAATCAACAATGGTATCTATGACAATTTGAGGCGTTTGTGAAGTGGCAGCATTATCAAAATATACCAAAGGTTTTCCGTGAACTGTTCTTTTTAGGATGGGAAAATCTTCTCTAATTTTATCAATATTCAACATAAAAATCAATTTAAGTTACAAAGATAAAGGTTGATTGTTGAAACCTAAGAAATTCTCAATATGATTTTCTTATTTTTACATTACTAAAACCACTTTTTATGAAGATTTTTAAACGAATTTTACTTTTAGTATTGGTAATTATAACAATTGTTATTGTTTATAACTATCCAAAATTGAATATGATTTCAGGCTATGCAGCAAAAAATGCAGCTTCCTCTGTTTTTTTGGCAGATAGAAATTTGGAGTTCACCAATAAAACAGATAATAATTTTTCTCCCATAAATTTAGCTGAAAGTAAAGTTGATGAAAATGGAAAGTCAGCATCTTCAAGTGTTTTTGGATTGCTTAGTAGAAAAGCATTTTACAGAGAAGGTTTAGGAACTGTTTTAGCAATTGATGAGGATGATTTAAAGAAAACTTATTTAACTCCAAAAAGAACTATTGCTGATAATATAACTCCTTATCCTTATGGAAATGCGCCACAAAAGGATACGGTTTTTACCAATGTTGATTATCAAAAAATTAAGGAAACTTTAGAGGTTTTATTTGATTCTGTAAACCAAACTAGGGGAGCAGTTGTGGTTTATAAAAATCAGATTATTGCAGAAAAATATGCAGAAGGTTTTGATGAGAATTCTAAAATTTTAGGCTGGTCTATGACCAAAAGTATTGTGAGTACGTTGTTTGGAGTTTTAGAACATCAACAAAAAATGGACGTTTATGAAAAACCGAATTTTGAGGAATGGAAAAACGATGACAGAAACGAAATCACCATTCATAATTTATTACAGATGAATTCTGGTTTGGAATGGGATGAAAATTATGAGGAAATTTCTGATGTTACAAAAATGTTGTTTTTAGAAAGAGACATGACTAAAAGCCAAATAAGAAAAACTTTGGCAGGCAAACCAAATGAAAGTTGGTATTATTCATCAGGAACCACAAACTTATTGTCAGGAATTTTAAGAAATCAATTTAAAACGCATCAAGAATATTTAGATTTTTGGTATGTTGATTTAATCGATAAAATTGGCATGAATTCTATGACCATAGAAACAGATTTAGCTGGCAATTACGTAGGTTCTTCTTATGCTTGGGCAACACCAAGAGATTGGGCAAAACTAGGGTTGTTGTATTTAAATAACGGAAACTGGAATGGAGAACAGCTTTTTACAAAAGATTGGATAAAATACGCTACAGAACCAACTCCAACTTCTGATGGTTGGTATGGAGCGCAAATTTGGTTAAATGCTGGGAAAAGGTATCCAAATGTGCCAGAAAACATGTATTTCTTTAGTGGTTACCAAGGTCAGAATGTTTTTATTTTGCCAGATGAAGATTTGGTAATTGTAAGAATGGGTTTAACCAAAAATGCAGATGTTGATGCTTTGTTGAGTGGAATTATTTCAGCAATTAAAAAATAGCTATCAAATAATGTAATCCATAAAAAAAACCACTCAAAAGAGTGGTTTTTAAAATTATAATATTTTTATTTTTTTAGCTTTTACCTTTAATTAAACTAAGAGCAATTGCTGCAATTCCTAAACCAATTGTAATATAAGCGTTTGTGTTATCTTGAGCTTCTATTAAATCTAAATCTCCAATAGAAACTTGCGTTTCTGGTACTACCATTGCATAAATTCCATATGCTAATAAAATAACACCTACAATTAGTAATACTGTTTTGATTGTTTTGTTCATAATTTGGTTGTTTAATGTGAATTACAAATGTATGATTTAAAAACAGTTACAGTTACTCCTAATGAAATAAAGGTTAACTCAATCAATTATAAATCGAACCCAATTTTAACACCCAATTTGTTGGCAATTAACTTGGTAATTCTTGTTTTAACTTCAGGAATTTTTACACTCTCTAATACTGTATTTGCAAAAGCAAACATTAATAAAGCCTTTCCTTCTTTTTTAGGAATTCCACGTTGTTGCATGTAAAATAATGCATCATCATCTAATTGACCAATAGTACAACCATGAGAACATTTTACATCATCTGCAAAAATTTCTAGTTGAGGTTTTGCGTTGATAGTTGCTTTATCACTTACTAAAACATTGTTGTTTTGCTGATAAGCATTTGTTTTTTGAGCTTCTTTATTTACTATTACTTTTCCGTTAAAAACTCCTGTAGAACGTTCGTCAAAAATACCTTTGTAATCTTGGTGAGATTCACAATTTGGTTCTATATGATGCACTAAAGTGTGATGATCTACATGTTGTTTTCCTTCAATAATTGTAATCCCTTTTAAAATAGAATCTATATGTTCTCCATTTTGATAAAAGTTCAAATTATTTCTTGTGATGTTTCCTCCAAATGAAAAAGTATGCACAGAAACGACACTATTTGATTTTTGATCTACATACGTATTATCAACAATAGAAGCGTTTAAATCATCATTCTGAATTTTATAAACATCTACTGTAGAGCTTTTTGCAGAAAATATTTCTGTAACTACATTTGATAAAACTGCATTCGAAGTTAAACTTTGATGACGTTCTATAATTTGAACATGTGCATTTTCATCAACCACAATTAAATTACGAGGCTGAGTCATTACTGCAACTTCAGAACCTGTTGTAAAATTGATAATTTGAATTGGTTTTTTAACTTCCACATTTTTTGGAATATGAATGTAAGCACCTTCAGTTGCAAAAGCTGTATTTAAAGAAGTTAAATTATCTTGTTTGGCAATTTTATTGAAATATTTATCAATAACAGCCTTGTATTTTGGCTTTGATAATGCTGATGACATTAAACAAACATCAATAGTATCATGTGTGGTTTCTGATAAAAAAGAACTGTATTTACCATCAATAAAAACAACATTGTAAGTGTCTATATCGTGAATAAAATACTTTTTTACATCCGCTAATTCTACAGCAACATCTTTGTTTGGGAAAAGGCTGAAATCGTTTTTCAGTACGTTATTTAGGCTTGTATATTTCCAAGCTTCTAATTTTTTAGTAGGAAAACCAAGTTTTTCAAAATTCTCTAATGCTTCTGTTCTAATTTCATGAATAGCAGAATTAGTATCTACTTTATCTTCAAAAGCTACGTAAGAGGTTACTATTTTATCTTTTAATTCCATGTTTTTCAGTCTTCAGTAATTAGTCTTCAGTTGGCAGTTTATGAGTTTTCATAAAAATCACTGATGATAAATTACTTTCAATTATTAATTCAATTTTTAGTTTGCAGAAACTGACTGCATACTGCTACTGATTTTACTGCGAACTTATACTAGTTCTTGCTTAATCCAATCATATCCTTTTGCCTCTAATTCTAAAGCTAAAGAAGCATCACCAGTTTTTACAATTTTTCCATCGTATAAAACGTGTACAAAATCTGGAACGATATAATCTAACAAACGTTGGTAATGTGTAATTACAATTACAGCATTGTCTTTAGATTTTAGTTTATTTACACCATTTGCAACAATACGCAAAGCATCAATATCTAAACCAGAATCAGTTTCATCTAAAATTGCTAATTTTGGCTCTAACATTGCCATTTGAAAAATTTCGTTACGTTTTTTTTCTCCTCCAGAAAAACCTTCGTTTAAAGAACGAGATAAAAATTTACGATCTATTTCTAACAATTCAGATTTTTCACGAATCATTTTCAACATGTCTTTTGCAGGCATGTCTTCTAAACCTTTTGCTTTTCTAGTTTCGTTAATAGCTGTTTTAATAAAGTTTGTAACAGAAACTCCAGGAATTTCTACAGGATATTGAAAAGATAAGAAAACACCATTATGTGCTCTTTCTTCTGGAGCAAGCTCGCTAATATCCTCTCCATTTAATTCGATAACTCCATTAGTAACTTCGTAATCTTCTTTACCAGCAATAATATTTGCTAATGTACTTTTACCAGCACCATTTGGGCCCATAATTGCATGAACTTCACCAGCATTTACTTCTAAATTTAATCCTTTTAAAATTGATTTTTCATCAATTGAGGCGTGTAAATTGTTAATTTTTAACATTGTATTTTAAGCTATTTGCTTGTAGTTTTTAACTATAAGCTGTTTAATAATTTTTCTAATTTTTCAAAATCTTTTGGAGAATGCTGTATAAAAACGTCTGCATTTTTCTCTTTTGCAAAAGCTTCAAATTTCTCCATACTTTTTAAAGTTGCTTCTACATCATAATTAAAAGAAGGCACACCTTTATTAGTTCTATTTTCTTCAAAGTGATATAAATCTCCCGTTAATAAAACTGGTTTTTCTAAACCAGTAACTTCAACATATAAAGCTTGATGCCCAACAGTATGACCAGGCATATATTTAATAACGACTGATCCATCTCCAAAAACATCATGATCTCCATTTAGTTTTTTTACTTCTTTAAGCGTTTCTAAAATAGGATTTCTTGCTGCTGCAGAATCGCCAACAACAGAATTATATTCATTTTCTTGAACAATCCAAGTTGCTTCTTGCATATAATTTGCATGTCCTGTATGATCAAAATGTGAGTGAGACATTGCAAAATATTCAAAATCTTCAATCTTAAAACCTTTCGATTTCAATTGATTTTTTAAAGAATCTGGTCTTTGAATTCTATACACTCCACTTGGCTCATCAAAAGGTTCTGGCATTACCAATTGTTCTGGCAAACCTGCATCCCACATTAAATTTCCCTTTGGATGCGAAATAATATAATAAGCATCTGTAAATTGTTTTTGCTGACCTGTATACGTTGTGTCCTGAGAAAAAACTTCTAACTTTTTAACCAAAATAGAACCACCAACTAATTGGTATAATTTTACTTCAGGTTTTTTAGTTTCTTCAACCTTTTTTTCGGCATTTTTACAACTAACAATGCTAATTGCAAGAAATAAGAAGAGTATTTTTTTCATTATGATTGTATTTGTAATTACAACCTGCAAGGTTTTTTTTAACCTTGTAGGTTTCTTATATAATACCTACAAAGTTTTTGAAACCTTGCAGGATACAAATTTCACTATCCTACAGAACCTTCTAAAGAAATTTCCAATAATTTTTGAGCTTCCACAGCAAATTCCATTGGTAATTTATTTAAAACTTCTTTACTAAATCCGTTTACAATTAAAGCGATTGCTTTTTCTGTATCAATTCCTCTTTGGTTGCAATAAAACAATTGCTCTTCACCAATTTTACTGGTAGTTGCTTCATGCTCTATTTGAGCTGTTTTGTTTTTAACTTCGATATAAGGAAATGTGTGTGCTCCACAAGCATTACCCATCAACAAAGAATCACATTGAGAGAAATTACGAGCATTTTCTGCTCTACTATTTATCTGCACTAAACCTCTATAAGAGTTTTGTGAGTGACCTGCAGAAATTCCTTTAGAAATAATGGTTGACTTGGTATTTTTACCTAAGTGAATCATTTTTGTTCCTGTATCTGCTTGTTGATAATTGTTTGTTACTGCTATTGAATAAAATTCACCAACTGAATTGTTTCCTTTTAAAATACAACTTGGATATTTCCAAGTTACAGCAGAACCTGTTTCAACTTGTGTCCAAGAAATTTTTGCATTGGTTTCACACAAACCTCTTTTGGTTACAAAATTGTAAACTCCACCTTTTCCTTCTTTGTTTCCTGGATACCAGTTTTGTACAGTAGAATATTTAATTTCTGCATCATCCATGGCAATTAATTCTACAACTGCTGCATGTAGTTGATTTTCATCTCTACTTGGAGCTGTACATCCTTCTAAATAAGAAACATAACTTCCTTTGTCTGCAACCACTAAAGTTCTTTCAAATTGTCCTGTTCCACCTTCATTAATTCTAAAATACGTTGATAATTCCATAGGACATTTTACACCTTTTGGAATATAACAGAAAGATCCATCAGAAAAAACAGCTGAATTTAAAGCTGCATAAAAGTTATCTGTTGTTGGTACAACAGTTCCTAAATATTTTCTAACCAATTCTGGGTGTTCTTGAATAGCTTCTGAAATTGGCATAAAAATAATACCTTTTTCACCTAATGTTTTTTTGAACGTAGTTGCAACAGAAACAGAATCCATTACAATATCTACAGCAACATTCGCTAATTTTTTTTGTTCATCTAAAGAAATTCCTAAACGCTTAAAAGTGTCTAATAATTCAGGATCAACTTCGTCTAAAGAATTTAATTTTGGTTTCTGTTTTGGAGCAGAATAATAGGCAATATCTTGGAATTTAGGTTTTTCATAATGCACATTAGCCCATTCTGGTTCTTCCATTTTTTCCCAAACTCTATAAGCTTCTAATCGCCAGTTTGTCATCCATTCTGGCTCGTTTTTCTTTTTAGAAATTGCTCTCACAACATCTTCACTTAAACCTATTGGAAACGTATCACTTTCTATATCTGTATAAAAACCATATGCATATTCTTTGGTTTTTAATTCTAATTCTAAATCGTCTTCTGTGTATTTCATACTTCAGGTTCAAAATTTAATGTTTAAAATTCAAAATTTCTTACTCAAACCTTTAAAATTTTCGAGTTTTTTGAATCTTTTATTTATTTTATAATATAAAGATGTAAATTTAATCTTTGTACTTACTTCCTTTAAAATCGCTTTTTTGTAAATAGCTAATAAAACCACCAATCATTTTACTTAAAGCAATTGCTTGATTTTTTAATTTATTAAAATCTTTTTCATTTATATAATTTCTATCAAAAACTCGGTATAATTGAGATCTTGTTTCACCACAAGATGCTTTTGCTATTGATAAAAATTGGATAAATTCTTTATTTCCATTTCTTTCAAATCCTTCTGCAATATTATCCATAACTGAACCAGAAGAACCATCTATTTGATTGTATAATTTATAATCTTTTTTTAATTCTGTATTATTTGCAACTACGTTTATATCATTACAAAGAATTCTAGAAAATTTCCAAATTTCTAAATCTTCAAAAATTTTAACGGTTGCCATAACTTTGAATTTTAAACTTTAAATCTTGAACTCTTCTTTATAAAGAGAAACTTTCTCCACAACCACAAGTTCTATTCGCGTTTGGATTGTTAAAAACAAAACCTTTTCCGTTTAAACCTCCAGAATATTCTAAAGTAGTGCCTACTAAATACAAAAAGCTTTTTTTGTCGACAATAAGTTTTACGTTATTTTCTTCAAAAATTTTATCGGTTTCTTGTTTTTCTTTATCAAAAGTTAAATCGTAAGATAAACCTGAACAACCACCACTTTTTACACCCACTCTAACATAATCTTTAGCTGCGTCAAAGCCATCATCAGTCATTAATTCAATGACTTTTTTCTTTGCTGTGTCTGAAACTTTTATCATAATTTTAAATAGATTTAATCTAAATTGTCTGCAAAGATACGATATAACTTGAACAAACTTTGTTAAATTGATTACCAAGATTAATGTAACTATTGGTTTTATCGATTATTCTTGAAACGCAGTGTTATTAACAAATTCTAAGTCGGTTAGTGATAATAAAAAAGCTTTTAAATCATCTTTATCTTTGGTTGATAAATGTACGCCTCCTTTATCAATTTTTTTCATTAAAGGATCTATAGTCGCAGATGGTTTTAAGCCTTGTGAATAATGATTGATAACTTCTTCTAAGGTTGCAAAGCGTCCATCATGCATGTAAGGAGCTGTAAAGGCTAAATTTCTAAGAGAAGGCGATTTAAATTTTCCATTATCTGCAGGATCTCCAGTTATTTTGCTCAATCCTACATCTGTAAAATTGCTATCTAAACCATTGTTATGAAACTGATTATCTGTCCAAAGAGGATTGTTATTACTTCCATGACAATGAAAGCAATCGCCTTTTGCTTCATCCATAAAAACGTTAAAACCATTTTCTTCTTCAGGTGTTAAAGTTTCGTTTCCAAGTAAATATCGATCGAATTTTGAGTTGCCAGAAATAAGTGTTCTTTCAAACTGCGCAATTGCTTTGGTTATTAAAGTAGAATCTATTGTTGATGTGCCAAATGCCTGTAAAAATAAGGTTGGATATTCTGAATGATTCTTTATTTTTTCTGCAACATTTTTCCAATTAGCATGCAATTCAATAGGATTTGAAACGGGTTCAAAAGCTTGATTTTCTAACCCAAAAGAACTTCCATCCCAATTAAAACGATCATCAAAATTCCAAGCTAAATTAAATAGGGGCATTGCGTTTCTAAAACCAAGTTCTCCATCAATTCCTAAACTAAATTGTTGGTTGTCTGTAAAAGCGTTTTTTGGATTGTGGCAACTTGCACAAGATTTTGTTTCATCAGCAGAAAGAATTGTATCAAAAAAAAGTTTCTTACCCAATGCCACACCTTCTTCAGTTAAAGGATTATTTGTAGGAATTATAGGCGAAATTAATTTGTCTGCAAATAATTGTGGAATTTCTAAATTATATGGAATTGGTGTATAAATTTCTTCTTCTTTTGATGCGCAATTCATCAACAGAAAAAAGGAGAGAAGAAAAATATATGGTTTTGTCATTTTTTAAGCTTTTTGAAACTTAATAAAGTTTTTTAAAAGTACATAATTTCACATCAAATTTAAGTTTTTAAAATTATAGTTGTTGTTTATCATTTAAAAAGAAATTGCACTTTTTATATTTTCACTTAGTATAAATGCAAACCATTTAAATCGCTTAGAAAAATCTTCTTTTAAAATTCCTACCTTTGTAATTCATTAAAAATACTACCAATGAAATATCATCAAATAGACTCCAATTTATTCATAAAAAATCGTAAAAACTTTGCAGCAGCAATGCAGCCAAAAAGTATCGCTATTTTTAATTCTAACGATATTTATCCAATATCTGCAGATAGCACAATGCCATTTGAACAACATAGAGATATTTTTTATTTATCTGGTGTAGATCAAGAAGAAAGTATTTTGATGCTCTTTCCTGATTGCCCAAATGAAGATTTAAGAGAAGTTTTATTTTTAACAGAAACAAATGAGCATATTGCTGTTTGGGAAGGTGAAAAATTAACGAAAGAAGGTGCTCTTAAAACTAGTGGAATTAAAAACGTATACTGGTTACAAGATTTAGAAAAAGTATTGTTCGAAATGAGCACGTATGCAGATACTTTTTACATCAACACAAATGAACATTATAGAGCAAATGTAGCTACAGAAACTCGTGAAGATCGTTTTACAAAATGGTTATTAGCAAAATTTCCTGCACATTCTGTAGCAAAAAGTAATCCTATTTTACAGCGTTTACGTTCTGTAAAAGACCCAATTGAGTTGGATTTAATGCAACAGGCTTGTAATATTACAGAAAAAGGTTTCAGACGAATTTTAAACTTTGTAAAACCAGATGTTTGGGAATATGAAATTGAGGCTGAATTGCTCCACGAATTTGTAAGAAATAGATCTAAAGGTTTTGCATACACACCAATTATTGCAAGTGGAAATAATGCCAACGTTTTGCATTATGTAGAGAATAATCAGCAGTGTAAAAAAGGCGATTTAATTTTGTTTGATATTGCTGCAGAATATGCAAATTATAAAAGTGATTTAAGTAGAACAATTCCTGTTTCTGGTCGTTTTTCTGACAGACAAAAAGCAGTTTATAATGCTGTAAATCATGTAAAAAAAGAAGCAACAAAATTATTGGTTCCAGGAACTATTTGGAAAGAATATCATAAAGAAGTGGGTGATTTGATGACTTCTGAATTATTAAAATTAGGTTTATTAGATAAAGCTGATGTTCAGAATGAAGATAAAAATTGGCCTGCTTATAAAAAATATTTTATGCATGGAACTTCGCATAATATTGGTTTAGATACACATGATTATGGTCTTTTACACGAACCAATGCAAGCAAATATGGTGTTTACTGTAGAACCTGGTATTTATATTCCTGAAGAAGGTTTTGGAATTCGTTTAGAAGATGATGTTGTAATTCAACAAAAAGGAGAACCTTTTAATTTAATGGGAAATATACCTATTGAAGCTGATGAAATTGAGGATTTGATGAATTCTTAAAGTTTAAGTGGCTATCTAAAAAATATCAAATCTTGTCATACTGAACTTGTTTCAGTATCTTAAATTTTGATAATCAAATATTATGAGAACCTGAAACAAGTTCAGGTTGACAATAAAATTATTTTTTAGATAGCTCTCTTTTTTGTTTTTATCGATTTAATCTACCAGTAATTTCGCCATTTAAAATAGTCATTACATCTTTTTCGTTTGCGTAATTTACATCACCTAAATACGTGTGTTTTATAGCACAAGCTGCAGACGCAAATTGCATGGCTTTAAAATCGTCGAACTTTTGCAAACCATGAATTAAGCCTGCTGCAAAAGCATCTCCAGTTCCAATTCTATCGATTATATGTGTAATATCTAAATCTTCTGTTTCTTTAAATTCTTTACCATTCCACATTCTTGCTCTGATTTTATGCCAAGAAGAATTTATAGAAGTTCTAATTTTATCGAACACTTTTTCTATGGATGGATATTTTTCTATTAATTGTTTGCTTGCTTCAATAAAATCGTCATTTGAATACGAAAAGTTCGTTTCTAAAAGTTCGTTAATTTCATTAATTCCGCCAATAAAAATAGTGGAATGATGTACTAATTCTGATAAAACATCTTTTGCGTTTTCACCATATTTCCACAAACCACTTCTGTATGTTGGGTCTGCAGAAACTTGCATTCCTTTTTTTCTGGCTAATTTTAAACCTTCTAAAAGTGTTTCTTGACTTCCTTTATTTAAAGCTGGTGTAATTCCTGTCCAATGAAACCATTTGCCATTTTCTAAAGATTTTTCCCAATTTACCATTGCTGGTTTAATTTCGGAAAAAGAAGAATGAGATCGATTATAAGAAATAGAACTTGCTCTCATAACAGCACCAACTTCTAAAAAATAAACACCCAAAGGTCTTGGAGAACGCACAATTGCAGAAGTATCTAAATCGAATTTATTTAAATAGGAAATTGCTGTATCACCAATAAAATCATCAGAAATACATGAAATATGTTTTACGTTTCCGCCAAAATTTGCAATAGAAATTCCTACGTTTAATTCTGTGCCACCAAAATAAAATTCAACAGCATTAGATTGTACAAACTTTCTGTTTCCTTGAGGAGAAATTCTCATTAAAACTTCGCCAAATGTTATAATTTGATTCATTTATCTACTTTTAAAAAAAGTAAATATAAGAGATAATAATTGGTTAACCAATTAAGTAATGCCAATAATTTTAAGCAAGAGCAGAAATAAACTGAATTGTTTGATTATTGAAAACGGCTGGTTGCTCGACATTTACAACATGACCACATTTATCAACCACAACTAAAGAGGAAGTTTTGTGTTTAGAAACGATGTTTTTTATAGATGGCAAAAACAAATGATCTTCTGCACCCATAATATACAATGTTGGGATTTTAATATCTTTTGTTCTAAAAAAACGTAAAAGTGGGTTGATTTCCGAAGTTAATTTAAACCAACGAATAAATTCTTTTTGGTATAATTTTTTAGCTTCGTTTACAAATAACAATCTAGATTTCTTATGATTTTTATTTGGCATGATAATAAATGCAAATAATTTGTAAAGCAACATATAAGGCACCACAGATTTAAAAATATTACCAACTTTCATTAAAACTTGAGAACGAAAGTTCATTTTTATAATGGCACCACCCATAATCATACTTTGTACTAATTCTGGTCTTTTTTCGGCTAAATTTCTTATTAAAATTGTGCCTAAAGAAATACCGATAAAATGAGATTTTTTAATTTTTAAAAAATCAATAACCTCAACAATATCTGCAGTAATAGAATCGAACGTGTATTTAGAATTAAAGGTGTCTTTTAAACTTGGTTTGCTATCTCCATGACCTCGCAAATCTAAAATTAGCACGTTAAAATGCTTCTTAAAATCTCTAATTTGCTTATACCAAATAGAACTACTACCTCCTGCACCATGTACAAAAGTTACCCATTCTTCAGAAGTTTTATGCGGATATAAATAGTAGTTTAACAAATATGTTTGTGTTTAAAAATCTAAAAATCAGATGTAAAAATACTACTTTTTAATTAGTGGGTATAATTTTGAGTGATTCTTCCCATTATTTAGAATCAGTTTATAACAAATCTTAAAAATTATGTAAAATTTTAAGGAGTAATTTGTGCTACTTTTGATACATAAAAATCATCAACCATGAAAAAAATAATCTTAACAATCGCTGTATTTAGTTTTATTTCTTTTATTTCTTGTAAAGAAAAAACACAAGGTCAAACAAAATCATCTATAGAAGAAAGAGAACAGAATAATGATAAAGTAGAAAGTTCTACAAAGCAAATAAAACTTGACAATCAAACAGATAAGGAAAATAAGCAACCTGTAG
>CAXBPL010000056.1:0-16207 GCA_963977615.1 uncultured Polaribacter sp.
ACGACTTTTAAAAAATCGTCAGCTCCACAAATTCCAGATGGTTCTCCAATTGGGAGTAATTATTAATTAAATATTTGTAATTATGTTCTATATGTTACCTGAGAAAAAAGGATTAGGTGTTGAGTTATGGGGTTCGTATCAAGATGTGAAACAACTATATTTTGTAATAATGTCATTTACTGATGATGAGAGTTTTCAAAATAGAGAAGGGTTTGAGAATAGAAATCAAATTTTATGGGACTTTGTAAAACATTTAAGAAAATCTTATCAAGGGAGAAGGTTACAAAGAGATACTGATCATTTCAATTTGGATCCTCAAAAAGTATTTGGGGTTAAAATTTCTTGGTTAGAAATGATATTTTATTTAGGGTGTATTAATTACAATTCTAAATTTTTGAGGGTTTCAAAATTTGATTCAGCCATGTTTTTACAATTAGAGTATTGGCTTGAAAAATCAATGATAGATTATGATGAAAAAGGAGGAAATGAATTAAAGAATTATATAAATTCGTTAATAAATTACAATAGTGAACTTTTACTCCAATACTACCATTTTTTAGATTATGAATTTTTTAAATTGAATGGAGGTAAAAAATCTTACAGAAAATTGTTTGAAATTTTAAGAAAAGCAGTAGCTTCAAGTGATGAAAATAAATTATTTTTATCCAAATTAAACAAAGAAGCTAAAATATTAAATTGTGAGATAATTGACCTTTTAGTATATGATGATATAGATAAATTTAAAATGGATTGAATATGTTGATTGACTTAATTTCAGATACAGTTACAAAACCAACACCAAAAATGTTGGAAGCAATGATGAGCGCAAAAGTTGGCGATGATGTTTTTAAAATGGATCCAACTGTAAACGAGCTACAAGAAAAAGTAGCTAAAATGTTTGGGATGGAAGATGCTCTGTTTTTTCCATCAGGAACTATGGCAAATCAAACAGCCATAAAATTGCATACACAGCCTGGAGATTTGGTAATTTGTGATAAATACGCCCATATTTATAATTATGAAAGTGGTGGAGTCGCTTTTAATTCTGGAGTTACGTGTAAGTTAATAGATGGAGAAAGAGGCATGTTTACAGCAAAGCAAATTGAAGAAATAGCTGCTGCAAAACCAGAAATCTATTTACCTTATACAAAACTAATTTGTTTAGAAAATACTACAAATAAAGGAGGTGGAGCTTGTTGGGATTTTGAAGAAATAAAAAAAATAGAGCAAGTAGCTAAAAAAAATAATTTAAAGTTTCATTTAGATGGAGCACGTTTATTTAATGCTTTGGTTGCAAAAAATGAAACTCCAAAACAATATGGAGAATTATTTGACACGATTTCTATTTGTTTATCAAAAGGATTAGGAGCACCAATTGGATCTCTTTTATTGGGTTCAAAAAAAGATATTACGTATGCTTTAAGATTAAGAAAATTATTAGGAGGTGGAATGCGTCAAGTTGGTTTTTTAGCTGCAGCAGGAATCTATGCATTAGATAATCACGTGGAAAGATTGGCAGAAGATCATCAAAAAGCAAAAGAAATAGGCGCCCTTTTAGGATCACTTTCCTACATTACTAAAGTAGAACCTATAAAAACAAACATCATTATATTTTATGTTGATGAAAAAATTGGTGCTGAGTTTTTTATCAACAAAATGAAAGAAAAGAATATTTTGTTAACACCAATGGGAGATGGAAAATTACGAATTGTTACGCATTTAGATTATACAGATGAAATGCACGAAATTTTATTAAAAGAATTGAAAAATTTCTAAAAATAAAAACGAACAACAGGCGAAATTGGCGATGCAAAAACACTCTTATCTTCATTATATAAAACATCGTAACGAATACCAACAGCAAACCTATTTTGGGTGTAAGCAATTCCTAAATGTAATGCTGGGAAATTAGAGTTAAAAGAGTCGAAACCTTGTACCTGTTGTTTTGCAAAATAATACTCGAACTCTCCAGAAAACTGAACGTTAAATTTAGTTTGATACAAAGAAAGTATGCTTGTGCTGTATGCAGTTGTAGAAAAATCGTTTATTTCGCTATATAAATAGCCAAGACCTGCACCTAAAGAAAAACCGTTGTCAAATTGGTAAATAGCACTTGGTGAAATACCAATGGTGGTTTGGTTGTTCCCAAAACCTAGGGTAAAACCACCACCAAATTTTACGTTATCCCAAAAATCAGTTTTTTGAGAGAACGCAGTTAACGAGGAAATTAAAAATATAAATACGACTAATTTTTTCATAGAAATTTATTTAATTTGATTCCCCTAATTTAGCCAATTCTTTATAATTTCTTTTTAATTTTCTTAATAAAAAACCATATAATAATTGATAGAAAAGCCATAAAATTCCAATAAATAACAATGTGGTAATAAGCATAGCAACAATTGTTAAAATTATTTGTTTATTATTTAAATCTTCAAAATTATTATTTATAGATGCAACTGTAACTGCTATCATTATCAAAGCAATATAGCTAAAATTAAAAAGCACATAGTTTCTAACCGTTTTTCTAGTTTTGATAATTTTTCTCATTAAAGTTCGAGTATCATCTGTCGTAGAAATTCTTTTATAATTTAGATAAAACATTGCAAGAAAATAGAATAAAATTCCATAGGCAGCAATTTGAGAATAATAAACAAAACTTTCTAGTCCCATTTTTTTATATTCAGCATAAGCTTCATCCATATCTATAATAAAATATAGAGAGTTAAGAACTACAAACTCTAAAATTCCTATAATAAATATCCATTTTACAATTGATGACGATTTAGAATGTGCCAATTTGTAAATTTCTAAAGAAGATAATTTCTCATTTTCTTCTGGCTGGTTTACCCAGGCTTTTTTATAATTTTCTAATAAATCCATATTTATGGGTTTAAAATGTTTTTTAATTTTTCTTTTGCTCTGTTCATCTTTACTCTAGCATTTACAGAGGTTATACCTAAAGTTTCAGCTATTTCTTTATAAGGTTTATCTTCTAAATACAAGAAAATTAAAGCCTTATCAATATCATTTAAATGATGAATTGCTTTGTATAAAGAGGCTAATTGTTTTTCTTCTGTATCATCATATTCATGCCCTTTAATTTTATAAGCAAAATCACTTATATCTTGTGTTTTAATTCTTCTTGTCGATTTTCTGTATAAAGAAATTGCTGTGTTTAAAGCTACTCTATACATCCAGGTACTAAACTTGGAATCCCCTCTAAATTTGGGGTAATTTTTCCAAAGTTGAATAGTAATTTCTTGAAACAAATCATTATGAGCGTCTTTGTTTGTAGTATAAATTCTACAAATTTTATGCGCAATATTTTGGTTTGTTTCAAAGTCCGATAAAAATCTAGTCTCTAAATCTTTCTGCACTTTAGTTATAGTTAGTTATTGTATTAGTAGTTTAAATTTAAGAAATGTTACATTTTTCTGAATTAAATTTTATTATCAATTTAAATTATTAGATTTGTTAAATATAAAATTAAATAAATTGAACAATATTAAGCAAGATTTTACAATTAAAGACCTTGAAAATATCTCTGGAATTAAAGCACATACCATAAGAATTTGGGAAAAACGCTACAATTTATTAACACCTAAAAGATCAGGAACTAATATTAGATATTATACTTCAGAAGATTTAACAAAACTCTTAAACATAGTGCTGTTAAATACTAATGAATATAAAATATCTAAAATAGCAGCCATGTCAGATGAAGAAATTACGCTTCAATCTAGAGAATTGGCTTTTAAAACTGCTATTGATGATGAAGCTATAAACTCTTTTAAAATTTCGATGTTTCAGTTCGATAAAGTGTTATTTAACAACACTTACAATACGTTACTTCATAAAAAAACATTTAGAGATATTTTTAAAAATGTCTTTATTCCCTTTTTAGAACATATTGGTTTGTTATGGCATACAGAAACTTTATTACCTGCACATGAGCACTTTATATCGAATTTAATTGCGCAAAAAATTCAAATAAATACAGAAAAATTACAATTTAATATCATCAATGCTAATAAAACATATGTATTATTTTTACCTGAAAACGAAATTCATGAATTAGGTTTACTATATTTAAACTATGAGTTGGTTTTAAGAGGGTTTCATACTATTTATTTAGGGCAAAGTTTGCCTTTAGGAAATCTTAGCTATTTTTTACAAAGCGAACGTGAAATTTGTTTTATAACTTCTTTAACCATACAGCCTTATGATGATAAAATAGAAAAATATTTTGATGGAATTAGTGAAATAATGGGTAATACTAATAACGAGTTTATTGCAGTTGGTAGAAAAGTACAAAAAGTAAAACACTTAGATTTAGCTTCAAATATTACAATGTATGATTCTATATCTGATTTGTTAAAAGTCTTATAAAATTTTAATATAATAAATTTTATTGTTTAATTAATATCTACATTTGTTAAACAAATCAATTGAATGAATAAAAATATATATATCATAGGTTCAGGTTTTTCTTCTTTATCAGCTTCTTGCTATTTAGCAAAAGAAGGCTATAATGTAACTGTTTTAGAAAAAAACGATACTTTAGGAGGTAGAGCAAGGCAATATAAAAAAGATGGTTTTACTTTTGATTTAGGACCTTCTTGGTATTGGATGCCTGATGTTTTCGAACGTTTTTTTGCAGATTTTGGCAAAAAACCTGCTGACTATTATATTTTAGATAAACTAAGCCCTGGTTACGAAGTTTATTTTGGTAAAAATGATTCTTTCAAGATATCAGATCGTTTAGAGGAAATTTATCAACTTTTTGAAGAAGAGGAAAAAGGGAGTTCAAAACATTTAAAAAGTTTTCTAGATTCAGCAAAATCAAACTATGAAACTGCAATTTTAGATTTGGTTTATAAGCCAGGAATTTCTCCTTTAGAATTAGTGAATTCTACCACAATTGCAAGAGTAACTCAGTTTTTCTCGACCATAAGAACACAAGTTCGTAAAAATATAAAGAGTCAAAAATTAATTCAAATTTTAGAATTTCCAGTATTGTTTTTAGGAGCAAAACCTAGCAATACTCCAGCCTTCTATAATTTTATGAACTATGCAGATTTTGGTTTAGGAACTTGGCATCCAAGAGGAGGTATGTACAAAGTTATTGAAGGTATGGTTACTTTAGCAACAACTTTAGGTGTTAAATTTCAAGTAGATGCAAATGTAGAAAAGATTGTTGTTGATGAGCAAAACAATGTAAAAGGTTTGGTTGTAAATGGAGATGAAATTGACACAACTTTAGTTTTAAGTGGTGCAGATTATCATCATACAGAAACCTTATTAAATCAAAATTTAAGACAATATTCAGAAAGTTATTGGGCTAAAAAAACTTTTGCTCCATCATCTTTATTATTTTATGTTGGTTTTGATAAAAAAGTTAAAAATGTAAGTCATCATACTTTATTTTTTGATACAGATTTCGATTTGCATGCAGTAGAAATTTATGACAAACCAAAATGGCCAACAGCGCCATTATTTTATGCTAATTTTACATCAATTACAGACGTAACTTCAGCTCCAGAAGGTAAAGAAGCTGGCTTTTTCTTAATTCCATTGGCTCCAGGAATCGAAGATACAGAAGCATTAAGAGAGGAATATTTTCATAAAATATTAGACAGATTTGAGTCTTTAACAAACCAAGAAGTTAAAAAACACGTATTATTTAAGAGGTCTTTTTGTGTTAAAGATTTTGAACAAGAATACAATTCTTACAAAGGAAATGCATATGGAATGGCAAATACACTTTTACAAACTGCTTTTTTAAGACCAAGAATTAAGAGTAGTAAAGTAAATAATTTGTATTTTACAGGGCAATTAACATTGCCAGGTCCAGGTGTTCCTCCAGCATTAATATCTGGAAAAATAGCATCAGATTTAATTAAAAAAAATCAAAAGTAGTATGAAAGAATTGTTTGATAGCGTTTCTAATAGATGTAGTGAATTGGTTACTAAAAAATATAGTACCTCTTTTTCTATGGCTGTAAATACGTTGTCTCCGAAAATAAGAGCAGACATCTATAACATATATGGGTTTGTTCGTTTCGCAGATGAAATCGTAGATACTTTTCATGACTACAATAAAGAAAAATTAATGGCGCATTTTGAGCGCGATTATTATTTTGCAATGGAAGAAGGTATTAGTTTAAATCCTATTTTAAATTCTTTTCAGCAAACTGTAAAGAAATATAAGATTCCAGATCATATGGTTCAAGCTTTCTTAAAAAGCATGAAAGCAGATTTAAATAAAACAGAATATAATACCAAAGAAGAATATGATGAATACATATATGGCTCTGCAGATGTTGTAGGTTTAATGTGTTTAAAAGTTTTTGTAAATGGAGATGATGAAATGTTTGATAATCTAAAAGATGCAGCAATGCGTTTGGGTTCTGCTTTTCAAAAAGTAAATTTCTTAAGAGATTTAAAAGACGATTTTGAGTTGTTAAGTCGTTCTTATTTTCCGAATATAGATTTAGGCAAACTAGACAAAGTTTCGAAACAACTTATTATTGATGAAATTGAAGCCGATTTTGATTATGCTTATACTAATGGAATTTTAAAATTACCAGTTGAAGCAAAATTTGGAGTTTACATGGCTTATCGATATTATAGAAGGTTGTTAAAAAAGCTAAAATCTGTACCATCTGAAAAGATTATGGATACAAGAATAAGAATTTCTGACCCAATGAAAATAAATTTGTTGGCTAGAAGTTATGTTAAGTATAAATTGAATATTATTTAAGCATGTTAATATTAGTTACTTTAGGAATTTTTTTATTAATGGAAGGTGTTACTTGGCTAACGCACAAATATATAATGCATGGTTTTGGTTGGTTTTTACATGAAGATCATCATGAACCAGGTTATCCTCACGTATTTGAAAAAAACGATGCTTTTTTTATTGTTTTTGCGATTCCTAGTATCGCATTATTTTATTTTGGAACGTATACAGAACACACCTATTTATTCTTTATAGGTTTAGGTATTTTATGTTATGGAATCGCTTATTTTATGGTTCATGACGTTCTAATTCACCAGAGATTTAGTTGGTTTAAAAGAACAAATAATTGGTATTTAAAAGGATTGAGAAAAGCCCATAAAATACACCATAAAAATATGGGGAAAGAAGATAGCCAATGTTTTGGAATGCTATTTGTGCCTTTTAAATATTTTAAAGCGTATAAAAAATAGCGATTTCTTTCTATTATTTAAAATTTAAGCTCTAATTTAAAATGGTTTAATCAACAATGGTAAAATACGATTATATAATTGTTGGTGCAGGAGCTGCAGGTTTAATGATGGCTTACAGAATGGCAAAAGAATCTTTTTTTGCTGATAAAACCATCTTAATTCTAGACAAAGAAAAGAAAACACAAAACGATAGAACTTGGTGTTTTTGGGAACAAAACAAAGGAGAATGGGATGATATCTTACATCATTCTTGGAGTAAAATATACTTTGCATCAGATTCTTATTCATCAAAAAAAAGTATTTCTCCTTACAAATACAAGATGATTAAAGGTGATGATTTCTATCAGAAAATATGGAAATCTCTAGAAAATAAATCAAATATTACTTTTCGTAAAGAACCTGTTTCTGAAATTCTTCAAGAAGAAAAATTCGCAAAAGTAATAACTTCCAAAAACACATATTTTTCAAAAAATATCCTGAATAGTATTTTGTTTTCTGACGCTTATAAAAAACAATCAAAGTATCCAGCTTTACAACAACATTTTGTAGGTTTTTTTATCAAAACAAAAGAAAATCACTTTGACGATTCCATTGCTACTTTTATGGATTTTTCTGTGGAACAAAAAGAAAATACACGTTTTATGTATGTGTTACCTTACAAAAAAAACGAAGCACTTTTTGAATACACACTTTTTTCTGCAGATTTATTGCCTTATGATGAATACAAGGTAGGAATCGAAAAATATCTGCTAGAAAAAGGAATCACAGATTATGAAATTATAGAAAAGGAGCAGGGTTCAATACCAATGACCAGCTACGAATTTTGGAAAATGAATTCAAAAAACATTATAAATATTGGCACTGCAGGTGGTTGGAGCAAAGCAAGTACAGGTTTTACTTTTAAAAATATTGATAAAAAAACTGTTGAATTAATTCATCATTTAAAACAAGAAAAATCTTTAGACACGTTTCATCAAAAAACAAAATTCTGGTTTTATGATTTATTATTGTTAGATATTCTAGCCAGAAAAAATTATTTGGGAGCTTCTATATTTTCCAAAATGTTTAAAAATATTGCTCCTCAAAAAATCTTCAAATTTTTAGATGAAGAAACTACAATTATTGAAGAGATTCATATTTTTTCTAAAATGCAGAAAAGATTATTTTCTAAAGCACTTATTAGGCGAATTTTCTAAAACTTAATCCAAGTTTTGCATCCATTCATAAAATTGTTCTGTCCAATTTTGTAGATATCCATTATTATTAGCTAAACCAAAACCATGACCTCCATAAGGATAAATGTGCATTTCTGCTTTTATATTTTTAGCTAACAACGCATTGTAAAAGTGTAAGGTATTTTGAACAGGAACAGCTGTATCATCTGCAGCATGTACTAAAAAAGTTGGTGGCGTATTTTTAGAGACATTTAATTCGTTAGAAAACTTATTTTTTAACGCTGCTGATGAGTTTTTACCCAATAAATTATTCCTTGATCCTTTATGCGTAAAATTATCTTGCATTGTAATTACAGGATAAATTAACGCCATAAAATTCGGTTTTGCAGAAATTGTATCTAAAGGTTCTTCTTTAAAATTATTTTTAGAATTGTATTGAGTTCCTAAGGTTGATGCCAAATGTCCACCAGCAGAAAACCCTATGATTCCAATTTTATTCGGATTTATATGCCACTTTTTTGAATTTGCTCTAACCCATCTTATAGCTCTTTGAGCATCTTGTAAAGGAGCCTCTGAACTTGATAAAATTGATTTTGATGTTGGCAATCTGTATTTTAAAACAAAAGCTGTAATTCCTTTGCTATTCAGTAGTTTAGCAATATCAGTTCCTTCCCAATCGTAAGCTAGAAATTGATAACCACCTCCAGGAAATATAATCACTGCTTTGTCAGATTTAGTTCTATTTGATGGTGAATAAATCTCTAAAGTAGGTTCTTTTACTAAAGAAATTCTAATAATTTCTGAATTTTCAGTAATTTCTTTTTCGGTAGTTTCTATGCTGTTTGGTATTGTATTCCAAATATTTACTACTTTATTTTGAGAATGAATTTGCATATAAGAAATGAAAATAAATATGATTAAACTAAACTTTTTCATCAGATTAAATTTAAATTTTTAAGAAACTCCTGATTGTTTTAAGTTTTCTACAAACTATTATTTCCGAATTTTTAATATTTTTTTATTCCCTAAAACTATTAACTTGGGAATACTCTCAAAAGTAATTAAATATTAATATTCTTCCACATTCCTATCAACTTCTTTTAAAATTAAAGTTTTATGAATTGTCATCATTAATTTTTTTTTTAGAAAACTGTAAAATGATATAAATTATTTAAATTGTAAGATAGATTTTTTTATAAATTATTAGCTTTTATACAATGATAGTATATCTATATTTACACTTTTTTATTCCTATGATTATAAAAGTTTTATTAATTTCTATTTTATAACTTTTATCTTTCCTTCGATCTAAAATAATATTATTATTTATTTAAATTATCAAACAATAAATGAAGTTTTCAAAAATTATACTTTTAATTGTAATTGCATTTACGTTCAATAATTGCGATCATTTTTTCGAATTTAGCGTGTACGAAGCAAACGTAATTCGAGAGCATAAAAATACAACCGCTAAAAATTTAGAATTATTAAAGAACGTTACTACAAATTCTGATGATTTTAAATTCGCTTTTATAACAGATGTCCATTATTATTATGATGATCTTAAAACGATCGTCGACGATATTAATAAAAGAGATGATATAAAATTTGTGGTTTTTGGTGGCGATATTGCAGACCAAGCATTGTTAAAAGAATATGAGATTTTTTATGATATTATGACAAATCTTAAAAAACCATATTTAACAGTGATTGGAAATCATGATTATAATTCAAATGGCGCTTTTATTTACAAGCAAATGTTTGGAGATTATAACTATTCCTTCGAATTTAACAATAATAAATTTGTTGTGTTCGACAATATTTATTTGGAAAGTGATAATGAAGTAGATTTTGATTGGTTATCATCAGCATTAAGTGACAATGCCAATTATAATCAAGTATTTTCATTTGCACACATTCCAACAATTAGTGATGATATTACACCAGAAATGCAGGAAAATTATAAATCTATCATGCTCGATAATAATGTTGCACTTTCTGTTCATGGCCATACACACAGTTATTCTTATGAACCTGGAGTTGTAAGTTATTTAATAATACCAACAGTTAAAGACACTGCTTATGGTATTATAAGTGTTCAAAAAGATACTTTTAATGTAGAACTTATAGAGTTAAAATAAAGATGAAGTTTAAAAATATTTTAATAGTACCTATCATATTACTGGTTTTTGTAAAATCTTTTGCGCAAGAAAAAGATTCAATTCAAGATAAATCTTGGTATACACCAGATTATGTAAAAATGCAATTTGCAGGAAATATTGGATTTTTATCTGTTGGAGCAGGTTATCAATTATTTAATGACGTATTATATACAGAATTACTATATGGTTTTGTCCCAAAATCAATTTCAAGAGCAGAAAATATTCATTTAATCACTATAAAAAACACATTTCCTCTTTTTAGAAAAAAAATAGGAAAAGAGTTGACGTTAATCCCAATAGCAGGTATTGCTGTAACGTACGATGTTGGTTCAACAACCTTTACAACACTTCCAGATAAATTTCCTGAAGGGTATTATTTTCCAACAGCTTTTCATGCAACTGTGTATGCTGGAGCTATGATTCATCATGAATTTAAAAATAAAAGTTTATTTAAAGGAGCAGATTATTATTTAGAAGTTGGTACTGTAGAATCTTATTTATGGTATGCAGTTGTAAATGAATCTGTAACATTTAAAAACGTTTTCAGCACTTCAGTTGGCGTGAATTTTTACTTATAATATTTTTTTGGGCGTTTTAACAGGCTTTCAATTATATCTTTTTTCCGAAAAAGAAAAAAGGATGCCATTTCAATCCCTAACGCAATTTATTTGCTAGCTATTTTATTTTCCGAAAATAAATGTTTTCTTTACTGATGTAAAAAAAAAGACCTTTCAAAGTTTGTAAACTTGAAAGGTCTTTTTTTATGTTATTTAGGATATTTCTCAGCAATCTTATCCAAACTCAAATTATGGATACTACCCACATGTGTATGTTGTTTTCCTAAATCTGGCTTGTAAGTTCCACTTTGAACTTGACCACCAATTTGTTGATAAGCTTCTCTAAAACTCATCCCTTCAACCACCAAATTATTGATAGAATCTACCGTAAATAAATACTGATATTTTTCATCATTCAAATCGATATCTTTTACAATAACTTGTTGAATAGAGTAATTAAAAATATCTAAAATATCTTTTACATCTTCAAAAGCAGCAATGATATTTTCTTTCAATAATTGAAAATCTCTGTGATAACCTGTTGGTAAATTATTGGTAATCATCACCATTTCTGTATGCAAAGCCTGAATTTTATTACATTTTCCACGAATCAATTCAAAAACATCAGGATTTTTTTTGTGGGGCATAATGCTACTTCCTGTCGTTAATTCATCTGGAAAAGAAATAAAACCAAAATTCTGACTCATATACAAACAAACATCCATTGCAAAACGAGACATGGTGTTACACAAACCACCCAAAGCAGCTGCAATAGAACGTTCGCTTTTTCCACGACTTAATTGTGCAGCAACCACATTATACTTTAAGGTTGCAAATTCTAATTCTTTAGTGGTTAATTCTCTATCAATAGGAAAAGAAGAACCATACCCAGCAGCAGAACCCAAAGGATTTTGATCTACAACTTTTGCAACTGCATTTAGCATATATACATCATCAATTAGCAATTCTGCATAGGCAGAAAACCACAATCCAAAAGATGATGGCATTGCAACCTGTAAATGTGTATAACCAGGTAAAAGGCTTTTTTTATGCGTTTCAGCCAATCCTAAAAGTGTATCAAATAACGTTTTAGTTTTAGTATTTATAATGGCTAAATTCTCTTTGTAATACAATTGAAGCGCCACTAAAACTTGGTCATTTCTTGAACGAGCTGTGTGAATTTTCTTACCAACTTCACCTAATTTATTGGTTAATTCCCACTCAATTTTAGAATGTACATCTTCAAAAGATTCTTCTATTATAAAAGTTCCGTTTTCAATATCAGCAGCTAACTCTTGCAAACCTCTTTTTAAATCTTTTAATTCATCAGCAGAAATAATACCTATAGATTCCAGCATAATTGCATGTGCTAAAGAAGCTTGAACATCATATTTTGCAATATGAATATCAATTTCTCTATCATTACCCACTGTAAATTTTTCTATTTGTTTATCTATTGAAAATCCTTTATCCCAAAGTTTCATGTGAAAATTGTTTAAGCGTTTATTTGTTTAATCGTGTACTTGTTAAAAAGTAAAAATAAGGAAACTATTTCCAGAATTCCCACCATTTTTTCAAATCTATAACTGGTTTAAATCTATATTGAGTGGCTTTTTCTTCTAATTCTATATCGAAAAAACGTTTTCCAAGAAGAACCTCTATTTGATTCCATATAATTTCAGAAGTATCTTCAGAATCTTTTTCTATTGCTAATGCTTCTCCAGAATCTTCAACTCTTTCATCATTAACTTCAATAATTGAACGTTTTTCAACTCCTTTTTCACTATAATTAATATTGAAAACCATGGAAGTTTCTGAAAGCGCAAAAGTTAAAACATGATCATTTTTTAAATTAAACGATTGTTCGCAATTCTCCATTCCAATAAAAATAAGTGTTCCAGTTTTTGTAAAATGAACATTGCAAATTTTATCATCAGTCCAGTTTGCAGAAGCTGTTTCAAAATCAATTTCAGCAACTTTTTCTAAATTCCAACCTAGTTGATTTTGAAGACTCTCAAAATCATTTTCATAATTTTTATTAATGGCTATTCCTGAAATATTATACCCCATAATTTTTAAAATCTAAACTTATCTCTTTTCTTTTGTCTTGCTTCTTTTTTCTTTCTAAACAATTACACGATTCAACAATTCCACATATATTTCTATTCCTTCCTCAATTTCTGCCAAATATATAAATTCATTAGCAGAATGAGAACGTGTACTATCTCCAGGACCTAATTTTAAAGATTGGCAAGATAAACAAGCTTGATCTGAAAGGGTAGGAGAACCATAAGTTTCTCTTCCCATTGCAATTCCTGCTTTTACCAAATCGTGTTCAGTAGAAATAGCAGAAGAGTTTAATCGTAAACTTCTTGGAGTTATTTTTGTACAAGGTGACTTTTCTTGTAAAATAGTGGCAATTTCTTGATTTGAATAGGCATCATTTACACGAACATCTACAACTAAATCTACATGAGCAGGAACTACATTGTGTTGAGAACCAGCATTTATTTGTGTAACTGTCATTTTAACATCACCCAAAGCTTCAGAAGTTTTATTGAACTTAAAATCTTTAAACCATTGTAAAACATCAATAGTGTTATAAATAGAATTGTTGTTATTTGGATGAGCTGCATGACTTGGAGTTCCTTCTACAATTGCATCAAAAACCACCAAACCTTTTTCTGCAACTGCTAAATTCATTAAAGTTGGTTCGCCAACAATGGCAACATCAATATGTGGAATGATTGCCAACATAGAATTTAAGCCATTTGGTCCACTGCTTTCTTCTTCTGCAGAAGCCACAATGACTAAATTGTATTTTAAATTTTCTTGCTGATAAAAATGAGTAAAAGTTGCAAGTAAAGACACCAAACAACCACCAGCATCATTAGAACCCAAACCAAATAATTTGCCATCTTTTACAATCGCTTTAAAAGGATCGTTTGTATATGCAGAATTTGGATGCACAGTATCATGATGAGAATTTAACAACATTGTTGGTTTGCTTTCATCAAAATATTTGTTGGTTGCCCAAACATTATTTTTTGTTCTTTGAAAGGGAATTTCATTTTCTGTAAACCAAGCTTCAATCAATAAAGCTGTGGGTTCTTCTTCTGATGAAAATGATTGTGTTTCAATTAAATTCTTTAAAAGTGAAATTGCGTTTTCTGTTAATTTTTCAATACTCATTTTATAAGGTAATTGTTGTGAAATTTTCGTTTTCTTTAGTTAACATAGCAGTGTTTCCTATATGTACTTTTGATACGCCATTATTTAAAGCATCAAAGCAATTATCTATTTTAGGAATCATTCCATCAGTAATAATTTTATCCTTTAATAATTTTTGATATGTCTTAGAATCGATCTGTTTAATCACAGAATTTTTATCATTAAAATCACTTAAAACACCATTCAATTCAAAACAATAATAAATGGAAGTATCATAAATTTTACTCATGCCAACTGCAATCGTACTTGCAATTGTATCTGCATTTGTGTTTAACAATTGTCCATTTCCATCATGTGTAATTGCACAGAAAATAGGCGTAAAATCGGCTTTCATTAATTTATCAATAGAATTTGAAGCTACTTTTTTTACATCACCTACAAAACCAAAATCAATCTCTTTTACGGGTCTTTTTTCTGATTGAATACTGTTAATATCTGCTCCAGTTAAACCAATAGCATCAATTTGTAAAGCTTGTAATTTAGCGACTATATTTTTGTTAACTAAACCTCCATAAACCATCGTAATTACTTCTAAAGTTTCTTTGTCAGTAATTCGTCTACCATTTATTAATTTAGATTCAATTCCTAATTTCGATGAAATATACGTTGCACGTTTTCCTCCTCCATGAACCAAAATTTTCTTTCCTTCCAGCTTAGAAAATAGTTCTAGAAATGAGTTTAAAGAAGTTTCGTCTTCAATAATATTTCCGCCAATTTTTATGATTGATAGTTTCTCCATTTGAGCTGAACTTGTTTCAGTTTCTTATTTATTTTTATTGTCTCCTCGAGTGCAGTCGAAAGGTTAATTAGGTCTCGACTGCGCTCGACCTGACAAATTTATAATTCTTTTAATATTTTAGACAAAACCAATTGCGCTGCAAAAGTTCTATTATTTGATTGTTCAATTACCAAAGAAGCCTCAGAATCTAACACAGCATCTTCTACAATTAAATTTCTTCTAACAGGCAAACAATGCATAAATTTAGCATTTCCTAGTTTTTCTTTTGTAATCATCCAATTAGGATCTGTGTTTAGCACTTTTCCATAATCATCATAAGAACTCCAGTTTTTTGTGTACACAAAATCAGCATTTTTAAAAGCTTCTTCTTGATTGTGAATAATAGGAGTGTTTTTAGTGATTTCCTTACTTAAATTATATCCTTCAGGATTTGTAATTACGAATTCAACATCCATTTTTTGCATGGCTTGCGTAAAACTATTGGCAACTGCATGTGGTAAAGCTTTAATATGTGGAGCCCAACTTAACACTACTTTTGGTCTTTTTTTAGTTGAATTTTCGGCAATTGTAATAGCATCAGTAAAACCTTGCAAAGGATGCCCAGTTGCACTTTCCATACTTACAATTGGCACAGAAGCAAATTTTACAAACGATTTTAAAACTTGTTCAGATTCGTCTTTTTCCTTGTCTGTTAAGCTTGGGAAAGCTCTAACAGCAATTACATCACAATATTGAGAAACTACAGCTGCAGCTTCTTTTATATGTTCTGCTGTGTTTCCATTCATGATGGTTCCATCTCCAAATTCAATTCCCCAAGCATCACCAGAAACATTCATTACAATAGGATTCATGCCTAAATTTAAAGCTGCTTTTTGTGTACTTAAACGCGTACGTAAACTCGAATTAAAAAACAATAATCCTAACGTTTTGTTTTTTCCTAAATCAATATTTGCGAATGGATTTGCTTTAATTTCTCTGGCTTCTTTAATCCAAGTATTGATATTGTCTATGTCGTTTATGGAGGTATAATTCTTCATCTCTTATATTTTTTTTGATGCTGAAAAAAATCAGCTTAACCTTAGAGGTTATTTTATTTTTGTGAAAGGAACTTTATGATCAAAAGCATTG
>CAXBPL010000057.1:0-16176 GCA_963977615.1 uncultured Polaribacter sp.
CCATCAATTAAAGGATCCATAACTCTTGCAGCTCCATCTACAATATCTAAAGGTGGCTGAAAATCGTGTACTTCTACTTTCTTTTTTGATAATTCTGCAGGATCTTCATCTGTAACCCAACCAGTATCAACAGCATTCATATAAATACCTTTTTTAGCAAAGGTTGCTGATGAAGTATGTGTTAGCATATTCAACGCTGCTTTTGCCATATTTGTATGTGGATGTCTGTCTTCTTTTTTAAAGCGATGAAATTTCCCTTCCATTGCAGAAACGTTGATAATGTGCTTTTTACCTGTGTTTTCTTTCATCATTAAGTTTGATAGTCGATTACACAACACAAAAGGTGCAACTGCATTTACTAGTTGAACTTCCACCATTTCTGTGGTTTCAATTTCTCCTAATTTTAAACGCCAGCTGTTTGTTTTTCTTAAATCTACTTGTTGTAAATCTGCATCTAATTTTCCTTCAGGAAAAACTTCTGCAGTTTGTAGAGAATTATCAAAACTATAAGGAATTTGAGATAATTCAGCCGAATTTCTCAAACCAATTCCTGGTTCTGGTCCATGCCAAGTTACTGGCAACACATTATTTTTATTGGTTTTGTTTGATGAAATACTCAAATCTGAAATCTCCTGTAAACATTCTTGGTGATTTTCTAATAATGTTTGCGCAAATTTTGGTAATTCAGTAATTGGTTTCTTTTCATTTTCCATTAAATGATGATAAAAACCTGAAGGTCTTCTTACTGTTTGTGCAGCATTGTTGATTAAAATATCTAATCGATCATATTTTTGCTCAATATAATTACAGAAAATTTCTACACTTGGTATGTGTCTTAAATCCAACCCATGAATGTGTAAACGATGGCTCCAATCTTTGTAATCTTCTTCTTTAGAAAATCGAATTGCAGAATCCGCAGGAAAACGCGTGGTTGCAATTACAGTGGCTCCAGAACGTAAAGCCATTAAAGTAATATGATACCCAATTTTTAAACGAGATCCTGTAATTACTGCAACTTGTTCTTTTAAATCCGTAGTTTGAAAGCGTTTTGCGTAATTTAAGTCACCACATTCTGTACACATCGTATCATAAAAATGATGCAATTTTGTATACACAGTTTTACAAACGTAGCAATTTCTTGGAGATTCTAATTCTGGTGTATCTTCATTAAGTTGTGCTGCTCCTAATAATTTTGGGGCAACAAATAAAGCAGCTTCTCTTGCAGAACGAATTCCAGTCGATTTTCTTGCATGTTTATCGCTTTCAATTTGCTTACGTTTTGCAGCTTTTTTAGCGTCTTTTCTTCTTCGTTGAAATTCATCACGATTTGGTCTTGACAATTCGCCTGCTACTTTTAATAAAGCAACTCTTTGCGCTTCTGGCAATTCAAAAAGCTGATTGGTATCATCCAACAAATCTTGTATTGTTTGAATACAATTGGTAATTTCTGGATTGTTTTTTTTATCACTCATAATAATGGTAAAACGAATTTTACTGATGATTTTATACAAGTTCTCGATACAATTATGCAAAAAAGCATAATCACTCGAACTGACATAGTTAATTTTTCTTTTAAACCATTATTGAATGTCACTTCGAGTGAAATTCTTTTTTAAGAATTTTGTATCGAGAAGTTTTTAATTATTTTCTCTTCTTCTTTTTAACAACTTCTACTTTTGAGATTTTAGAATTCGCATTTGCCAAATAATCTGCCAATACTTTTTCTATCAATTCTTCTTTGGTTAAGTGATGAAAAACAGTTCTTACTTTTCGTTTAAAATCTTCGGAAACCGTTTTATTTGGTTTTGTTTTAAAAATCTTTTTTGCCCAAAGCAAACCATTGTTTTCTTCAATACTATCTGCATCTGCTTTTTTATACGCATTAAAAGTGATGCCTAATTCTTTTTCGAAATCGGCAATATCAACAGCTTCTTCTTGTTGTATAATCGTTAAAGAAAAGCCCTTTGCTCCTGCTCTTGCAGTTCTTCCACTTCTATGCACATACGCATCATAAGTGTCTGGCAAATGATAATTCACAACATATTCAATTTCCTTTACATCAATTCCTCTTGCTGCCAAATCTGTTGCTACCAAAATATCAATATGTCCTTCACGAAATTGCCCCATAATTCTGTCACGAATTCCTTGTGTTAAACTTCCGTGAATTGCACCAGATGAAAACTTGTTAATCGCTAAATTTTTAGCTAATTTATTAACAGCGGCTTTTGTTTTACAGAATATAATTCCTCTTTTTCCTTCTTTCGAATTTAAAAAATGCAATAAAACTTCTAATTTTTCAATCGGTTCTACAATTACATATTGATGTTCAATTCCCTGATGTCCAACAGTTTTCATGTCAGCTTCAATCTGAACCACTTCTTTAGCCATATAGTTATTTACCAATTGCCTAATGGCTCCAGACATGGTTGCTGTAAATAATAAAGTTCTTCTTTTTTTCGGGATTTCTGTAATAATAGCATCCAATCCTTCTTTTAAAGCGCTCACCATTTCATCAGCTTCATCTAAAATAAAATAAGCAATATTTTTTATGTTGATGGCTTCTCTGCTCACCAAATCTGCCAATCTTCCTGGAGTTGCAACTACAATATGAGTCGTTTCTTTTAAACGCTCAATTTGAGGTTTTATAGGAATACCACCACAAATAACTGCTATTGATATTTCTGGAGAAAACTTTGCAAAAGATGCTAAATTTGCATGAATTTGCTGGCCTAATTCTCTTGTTGGCGCCAAAATAACTGCTTGAATATTGTTGTTTTTAATATCAATCAATTGTAATAAAGGCAACCCAAAAGCAGCAGTTTTACCTGTTCCTGTTTTTGCTAAGGCAACAACATCTGCTGTTTTATCAAGAATAAAAGGAATTACTTTTTTTTGAATATCTGTAGGTTCAGAAATATTTAAATCGAGTAAACTTTGTTGAATTTGTTCGTTAATTCCTAAATCAGAAAACTTTTTAGACATAATTTAATTTTGGGCAAAGATAAAGACACTTTTAAAAGAAATCTTACTAAATGGTTTATAATTCTAATGAATATTGACTTCTTTATGCTCAAATTTAGATTTTGAATTTAAAGAGGATAATTTTTGCTGAATTTTTGTTTTTTAAAACCGAATTGAAAAATTAAGCTAAATCATAAATTCTAAGTGTATGTATTCAAAAATATTTTATGAATTGATAATTATAATTATTACTTTTAATTAATTAAATGGCACAGATTTTGAGCCTTATTAAACTTACAATGCATCCTATGAAAAATAAAATAATATTCCTTTTACTCCTTATTCCTTCTTTATTTTTAGCACAAACAACCCCAAATCTTACTGTTAAAACAATTTCAGGTTTTGTTTCTTTTGATAACAAAAAACTGCAAAATGTAAATGTATTTGTAGAGAATTCAACCAATTATGCAGTTACAGATTCCACTGGATTTTATAGTATAAGAGCTAAAGAAGGTGATTTTTTAAATTTTAATTTTGTTGAATTGGAGGATGTAATAATTCTAGTAGAAGATGTGACCTCTATTCTTAATATTGAAATGAAAAAAGAAAAAGGCATTAGTTTTTCACGTTCTTCTGATGATTTAAAACTAGGAGGAACAACCATTGGGGATTATTTTGAAGGCAACTTAAAACAAGTTTTTAGTGGCAAGGAGTTAAACCAAGAAGCAACTTCAATTTCAAGAGCTATTGAGGAAAAAATCCCAAGTTTAGGAGTTAAAATAAATGATTTTGGAGAAGAAATTTTGTATCAAAGAGGAAGAGAATTGAATGGACCTCCTATTTGGGTTTTTGATAAAGTTACCTATGATTTACCAATTCCTGTTTTTATTAATGAGGTAGAAAACATTTTAGTCATCAATACTGAAACCGATAAATTATATATTCAAGTAAATACCACAATTAATTATAAAACTGTTTCAGGGATTGATTTTGATAGTTACTATTTTATTGAAGACGACTTTTATCAGAATGATGCCATTGCTTACAAAAGATTAAAAGTTGGAGAACCTGAATTTTTAAAAAAATATAAAGGAAGATTTAAGGCTGATGAAGCTTTAAAACTGTATCAAGAAACGTATGCAGCAGAAAAAGATAATGCTAATTATCATTTAAGCATATTGCAGCATTTTAAAGATGAAAAATATGATAAAAATACTTTGTTAAAAGTACTAGCTGATTTTGAAGAATTCTCTAACAATCCAGAAGATTTAAAAGCTATTGCTTATAAATATCAAGAATTAAATGAACACGAAAAAGCGCTTTCTGTTTACAAAAACATATTAAAATTAAGACCTAACTATAGTCAATCTTACAGAGATGTTGGGAATGTTTTATTAGATTTAAAAGAGTACGCTCAGGCTTGGAAAGCGTATCTATTCTATTTCAATAATGATTTTAAAATTGAAGATAATGATATTGGAGAAATTTTAGTATCAGAAATGATTGCTACTGAAAATAACAATGGAAACGAAAATTCTCCTCAAAAAATTAAAGTTAATAGTCCAACTAAAAATACCGAAAGTGATGTAAGAGTTGTTTTTGAATGGAATACTTCTGAAGCTGAGTTTATTCTTGAATTTGTAAATCCCTTTGATCAAATTTTTGAAATGGAGAATTCAACACATATAAATAACGATTTAATTTTAGATCAAAAACAAAAAGGGTACAGCTCAAAAGAAATTTTCATCAATGATTTAATGGATGGGAATTGGTTGGTAAACTTAACGTATTTAGGAAACAAACAATATAAACCAACTATTTTTAAAGTAACAACATATTACAATTGGGGTAGAGAAAATCAACGAAAAGAAATAAATGTTTTTGATTTTATAGTAACCGACAAAAAAACGGAGTTGCTAAAGTTGAATAAAAAATCTTTTTAAATTACTTTCTATCAACTCTAAAACAAATTCCTTCTAAATAAATTTTGTCTTCCGTAAATTCTACTTTGTCAATTGAATTTATGGAATAAAAAAACGTATCAACAGTAGAAGATGAATCTATAATTGAATGTAGTAGTTCATATTGATGATAGATCATTAAATCGATTAATAATGGTAAATTGCTATTAAGAAGGTTTTCTAAAGTTGGTCTTCCTGCGTTTTTATAAGCTATTAACTCTTCTAAATCGTAGCAATCATCTTCTAAAATTTCAGCTTTACGAAATTCAAAAAAATATTCTGAAAAATTTTCAATAAACTCTTTGATTTTAATCTCTAAAACATAGGTCAAACGTTCAACATTTTTCCAACGTTGAAATTGACCAAAATTAAACTCAGGAACTGTAAATAAAGAAGTATCAGTTTTTTTATTCTTTAAAACTATTTTCATTCTATAAATGTATTCAATATTAAATGAATCAAATACAATTGAACATGAAGATTGTCTTAAACTTTATATGAGGATGTTTTTTTCTTGGTTTTTATTATGCAAAAATCAACATAATTGAAATATGATAACTTAGTAAAATATTAAGTCTAAAAAGCACTAAAAGATCCCGATCAAAATCGGGATTAGTTCAACTTACAAATTTTAATATGTTGCTTCGCAACTTATTAAAATTTGAGTTTCACTAATAATTATCAACGTCAATAATAAATCTGATGGGTCTAAAATCTTTTACAGCTTCAAACGTATTTCTTATTTTAGTAAGTTGATTTTTTGTGTTTGCCAAATTCTGTTTTGGCGGAATTTTAATCACAATATTTTTAATATACTGATTTCGAATTCTAGAAACTGCAGGAGCTGTTGGTCCTAAAACATTTTCTCCAAAAGAATTATATAACGCTTTAAAAAGCCAGTTAACACCAGTATCAACTTTATTATAATCTCTGTGTTTTAGCGTAATTTTTATCGTCCTAAAATAAGGAGGATATTTATATTGCCAACGTTCTTGCAACTGTTCTTTATACATTTCTGCATAATTTGTAGTAGAAACTTGTTGTAATATTTTATGATAAGGATTGTAGGTTTGGATTGCAACATTTCCTTGTTTTTTACTTCTTCCTGCTCTTCCAGAAACTTGCACCATCATTTGATACGCTCTTTCATGTGCTCTAAAATCAGGAAAATTTAGCATGGTATCTGCATTTAGAATTCCCACTAAAGAAACATTATCAAAATCTAACCCTTTGGAAAGCATTTGTGTTCCTACCAAAATATCGATTTCTCTTTCTTCAAAAGCGCCAATTATTTTTTGATATCCGAATTTTCCACGAGTTGTATCTAAATCCATTCTTCCGATTTTAAAATCGGGAAATAATTCTTTTAATTCCAATTCAATTTGCTCAGTTCCAAAACCTTTGGTATCTAAAGTGTTGCTTCCACAAGCAGCACAACTATTGGGCATTGCTCGTTGATAATTGCAATAATGGCAACGTAATTCGTTTTTAAATTTATGATACGTTAAAGAAACATCGCAATTTGGGCATTGAGGAGCCACTCCACAGGTTTTGCATTCAACCACAGGCGAATATCCACGCCTATTTTGAAATAAAATAACTTGTTCTTTTAAATCTAAAGCTTCTTGAATTAATTTGAGCATTCTATCAGAAAAATGACCTTTCATTTCCTTTTTTCTGTGCTTTTCTTTCACATCAATCAACTCTATTTTTGGGAGTTGAACATTTCCAAAACGTCTATTTAATTCCACAAAACCATATTTGTTTTGTTGTGCATTAAAAAAACTTTCTAAAGAAGGTGTTGCAGAACCTAATAAAATTTTTGCTTTGTGTAATTTTGATAAAACAATGGCAGAATCTCGTGCATTATATCTTGGAGAAGGCTCAAACTGTTTGTAAGAAGTTTCATGTTCTTCATCTACAACAATTAAACCTAAATTAGAAAATGGTAAAAATATGGACGATCTTGCTCCTAAAATAATTTGTGCTTTGCTCTTATTTTCTAACACATTATTCCAAACTTCTACTCTTTCATTCATAGAATATTTGGAGTGAAATACCGAAATTTGATCTCCAAAATAAACTTGTAAACGTGTTATAATTTGTGTTGTTAATGCAATTTCTGGTAATAAAAACAACACTTGTTTTCCTGCATCTAAAACTTCTTGAATTAATTTTGTGTACACTTCTGTTTTCCCAGAACTTGTAATTCCGTGCAAAAGGGTTACATCATTTTTTGTAAAAGTTTCTTTGATTTCTTTTAAGGCAGTTTCTTGAAATTCGTTTAGTTCTTTTAAATCGTTTGTATCGCCTTTAAAATTAATTCTATCAGTTTGAATTTCATAAAACTCAAAAATATTTTTATCAACCAAAGATTTCAAAATTGATGCAGAAACGTTTGCTTTGGTTTCTAAATCTTTAGCTTTTATGGGCTTTTTTGTCGTTGATAACTGAAAAAATGTTAATACTGCATCTCGTTGTTTTTTTGCTCTTGATAATTCTTCTAAAAGTGCATTTAGAGATTCATCTGAATTATAAGAGGCGTGTAAACGAACATATTTTACTAATTTTGGTTTGTATTGCTCGTAAATTTGTTCCTTAATATATATGGCTGATTTTTTTATCAACTCATTTACAATTGGCATTACTTTTTTCTTCCCTAAAATATCTACAACTTGATGAATTGTTAATTGAGATTGATGTTGCAAAGCTTCGAATATCAAAAACTCATCATCTTCTAAAATATCTTCATTACTAAAAGCCTCGTTTTTGTAAACAATTGTTTCGCTTTCTAATAAAAATGCAGATGGCAAAGAGGCTCTAAAAACATCACCAAAAGAACACATATAATAGGTAGAAAGCCACTGCCAATGTTTTAATTGCAAACTATTTACAAGGGGTTTATCATCTAAAATTTGATGAATTTCTTTGGCCTCATATAAAGTTGGTGCGTTTTCATGAATCTTAAAAACCAAACCTGTAAACATTTTAGTTTTACCAAAAGATACTGCAACACGCATACCTTCCTGTAAAAAGTTTGCTTCTTCATCTGTAACAGAATACGTAAAAGTTTTCTGAATAGGTATGGGTAATATGACGTCTATATAATACAAAAACTGAAAAATATTTTAAATATCAAATTTAATGTTTTAAAAGATGTATCGCTCATTAAAAAATAATTTATTCCCAATTATTTAAAAGGAAACACTTATTTTTTTCTGTTAAATATTTATTTTCTATACTAAATCAAAATAAAAATGCTAAATTTGAATAACTAAAATTAATTCCCCCAAACATGACTTCAACAGAATGGAAAAGTTATGGCAAATTTATTAAAGTTAAAGATAATAACTTATTTGTCATAGATACTGGAGATGATTTCTCAAACAAAGAAACTCTAGTAATTATTAATGGATTCCCAACAACATCTTATGATTATCACAAAATAATTCCTTTATTAAGTGAATATTATAGAGTTATAATTCACGACCATTTTGGTTTTGGCTTTTCAGATTTACCTGATACGTATTGTTATTCTTTAATAGACCAAGCTAATGTTTGTGTAGAATTATGGAAAACCTTAAAACTTAAAAGATTTACCATATTATCTGACGGTTTTGGTAATAATATTGGTAAAGAAATTTTATATAGAAAAAATTCTCATTTAATTCCTTTTGATATTAAGAAGCTTATTATTAGTAATAGCTCAAACTATGAAAAGTACCTGGATATTAGTACTATTTCTGCTTTGATTAAAAATAATAAACTAGTTAAGTATAAAGAAATTATTATGAATTATAAAGAGCAACTTTTTTATGAAGGCTCTAATGATTATGATAAATATAAGGACAAATCTAAAATTAAAGATATTTGGACAAGGTTTAATAGCAAACAAGGTCAAAAAGATATTTTAGTACTTTGTTCTTACAATGAAGAAAGCTTTTTGTATTGCCACAGATGGCTGCATGCTGTTAAAGAAACAAAAATTCCAGTTAAAATATTTTGGCGTAAAGATAATGTTGAAAACATAAAAAATATTTTATTACATGTGGCTTCGAACACGCATGAAAATGTTGAAATTGTTGAAAATTCAAAATGTTTTACTTTAGAAACAAATGCAATTCAATGGATTACAATGGTTCTTAAAGAGGTGGATAAAAATGTTTATAACCATTTAAAATCAGCTCAAAAAACCTATTAATAGCAATGAATTTTTTAAATTGGAGTAATCAACATCAAAAAAAATCTATTTTAGGGCAACAAATTTCGTACATAGATACAGGTGAATCTGATAAAGACACCCTATTAATAATCCATGGTTTTGGTTCTAGTTCTTATGATTACCATAAAGTAATTAATGGTTTAAAAGAAAATTATAGAGTAATTATTCCAGATTTAGTGGGTTTTGGCTTATCGTCAAAACCAACTAATTTTTATTTTTCTATGGTAAATCAAGCAGAAATTTTAATAAATCTGTTAGTCGATTTAAAAGTTGATAATGTATCTATAATTACGCAGGGTTTTGGTTCTAGTGTAATGTGTGAATTTTTAAACGTCATAGAAACAAACTCTCTTAACATACAGATTAAAAATATATTTCTTTTAAATGTAAGTCTATATTTAGAATTGAACCTAAGTTCTGAAAAACAAGAAGAATTTTCAAAATTAGCTTCCACAATATTTCTAAAAATGTCTAATTCTTATGGATTATTTAAAAAATATCTTCTACAGCATTTTTTCGATCCAACATTAATTAGTGAATCTGAATTAGAAACATCTTGGGAATTATTAAAAAATAATGATGGTTTAAAAACTTTTAATTTTGCAAGTTATTGGTCTTTAGAAATACAGAATTCATCTTTGAGATGGCTAAAAGTGTTGAAAAATTTAAAAGCTAATACGTATTTTATTTTAGGTGATACTGATGAATATAGCGAATATTCAAATATAGAAAACACTAAAAAATTACTTCAAATTAAGGAAACACATATAATTCCTGACTGTGGTTATTTTGTGAGTATAGAAAAACCGAAAGAATTTGTAAAGATTATCAAAGAAACTATAGGGTAATTTCTGAAGTTCTTAAAATCACAAAAAACAATATTTTTTTTTACAACTAAGATTCCCATAATTTTTTAAATAAAATTTATGGGGATTTTTTGTTGGTATGAAATCTAAAACGATATTTCAATACGTAATTCTTCTTTTAATTTCTATTGATAAACTTTTTAAATGATATGAGACTATTTTTCTGTAAAAAAAGGTAAATTAACATGCTAAATTTCGAGTGATTTTTGAAAATGAAAAAAGTCAATACTTAGAAAGAAAAGTATATTACAAATATTGATATTTAAGGACTAAAAAAATAAAATTTTGATACGCTACAAAAAAATTAGAGGTCATAAAAGAATTTGGAAATATATAGATAATTGGGTTGCTCAAAATAAAGTGCTAGATGTTGATTATCTGAAAAATAGACAAAGAGACTATGTAAAAGTTTGGATTGCACCTTTTGGCAACATTAGTCTTTTAAATAGTGAATTTTCGCCTCCAAAAGGAAAAACTAGAAAAAAAATTGCAGATGGAATCTTTGAAATCTATAACCATTGGAAAACTCAATTAGAGGAATTAGGAGAACCTTATTATCTTAAAGTTTGGTATTTCCCAAAAGATGTTTCCAAATGTCAAGTTGTTTGTGCCATTGGCGATTTTACCACATTTTATGATATTACCTTTTTTAAACCAGAAAGTGAGAAACCTTTTCCTGAAAATGACAGAAAATTAATTTGGGATTATCGAATTCAAGAACATCATATTACTAAAGACGACATTCAAGAACCAGATGATTTTTATACTGAAAAAGATTACTTAGACAATAAAAATTGGATTGAAAAAAAGATGAAACATCCAAAAACCAGAATTTCAAATCATTCTGATACCTCTGGAAAAACCACAACCTACTACTCTACTAAAGAATATGATGTTTGGTTAGGAGGAAATTGATTTTAAAATAAAAAATTAAAAGCAATAGATTAAATTTGTAATCTTGAGAAATTGTAATAAAATAATTTATTATTATTTTTTTGTAAATTTAGCTTTTAGTATATCCAATTAAAACCAGATAAACAGTAATTAAAAATTTATTTATCCTGTTTTATTTACGGGATATAAGTAATAAAAGTTGTTCTAAGTAATTTAACTGAACAATGAAAAGACGAATAAAAATCATAATCCTAACAACTATTATTTCTTTAATTGGAGTTGCATTATTTATTGGTTTTGGGCTTTATACAATGGAAATTGAAGACCATTATGGAGACCTAAAAGAATTATATTACAATTCAAATAGTGGAGAGATAATTATAAATAAAACAACATTTGAATTTGGGATAATTGAGAAAAACTGGAATCGAATTAATGTTAGAACTCAAAAGAAAGATTCAACAGATTTATATAATTGGATTTATAAAAACGGAATAGAAACCAAATCGAAAATTTATCGAGCAGTAAACGGAGAACCTGAAATAAACAGAATTACATACTCGGAATTGAAAAAAAGATTGAAAAATCAGAACTAAAATTCATAACAAAAAACTAAATTGAATAAAACCAGAACAATCGGAGTGTCATCATTAATATTAAGTTATGTGTTTTTAATTTTAACTTTTGTATTTGATAGTGCTGTTACTGAAAATACCTATCATTTTTATATAGCTTGGTTTTTTGGAATAATCAGTGTGATTTCAAACACTATTTTAGCTGACAAAATAAAAATTAAAAAGTGGCTATTTATTTTGTTTATTTTTTGTGGAATATTATGGATATTTCCGCCTTTATTAATAACTTATTTCGGAATTCCTTGTATGATAATATTTTTGGTTATCGGAATTTATATACACGGAAAAATATTTACGAATGAAAAGAAAAAAACTGCGTAGAACACCGTATAAAAAAAAATGCTAAATTAGTCATTAAATAAAGGCAGTTGCATTTTTGCCAACTTCTGAATTTCCTTCGGAAATTCCTCGCTGACAAAACCGCAACTTTTCTTATACAACAACGTTGGCAGTAATTATGACCCCAAGAAAACTAACTTTATTTAGAGAAAAAAAAGGAATTTATATTTCGCCGGAAAATATTGTTGCTATTTCTTGGACTGTTTTGATTTTCCTAATTTATTATTTAAAACATTCTTTCGGCTATAATTTTAAAGGTATTGAAACTGGAATTCTTATTCTTGGTACTATTTATATAATCGGTCTTTTAATTAGTAATTTTTTTCGATATGAAAAAGAAATAGGAAAATATTGTGGAAGAATATCATTTTATAAAAATCACATAAATATAGAAAACAAAGATTATGACCTTGAAGAAATACAGAAAATGGAATTTTTCTCAACATTTGACATTAAAGGAGATTTTACAAATTACCTTTTAGATTTTACTCCTCATTTATCTAATGGTTTGAATAATAGTTTTATTTTGACTTTGAAAAACGGAAAACAGATTGAATACAATTTTTTACAGACCAAATCTGAACAAATTAAATATTATAAAGACGTATTAACGAATTATCACAAAAAAGGAATTATAAACTGGTTGGAATTGTTGAATATTTTGAAAATTGAGGATTATAATGAAATTCAGAAATTTAAAAAAGAAATAACTATTGCCAACACCTTATAAAAAAAATGCTACATTATTGCTTAATCAAAGGCAGTTGCATTTTTGCCAACTTTTGAATTTCCTTCGAAAATTCCTCTCACACAAAACCACACTATTCATACACAACAACGTCAAATTTATTACAAAAAAATAACTGCATTAAAAAAAACTGTACTTAATTAACCCTCACTCTCTATAAACTGACTCCTCTAAGCTTTTATACAAAATCCTATTTATAAATTACGCTTTATGAGTAAAAGTTTACTTGAGAATTTGTCAAATAGATTATTTTATTGACTTACGTCAAATAGATTGGTTTGAAACAATGCTAGTTTTGCAAATCTAAAAAGTAAAAATAATTTAAAATGGAATTAGCAGAATTAGATACGATACAAACAACTACAACCGAAAGTCAGGAACGTTTAGAAAAAGCATTATTACACTTTAAAAATGGAAATGGAATTATCTTAACAGACGATAAAAACAGAGAGAATGAAGGAGATTTGGTATTCTCGGCTCACAACATGACCAATGAGCAAATGGCACTGATGATTAGAAAATGTAGTGGTATTGTTTGCCTTTGTTTGACAAACGAAAAAGCCGATTCACTTAATTTACCTTATATGGTTAAGGAGAACACAAGTAGTTTTCAAACCCCTTTTACAATTACTATAGAAGCAAAAGCAGGTGTAACTACAGGAGTTTCTGCCAAAGATAGATTAACAACAATACAAGTTGCTTGTAATGAAAATGCGAAGAGCAATGACTTAGCGAAACCTGGGCATATATTTCCTTTAAGAGCTAATGATAAAGGCGTACTAGGAAGAAAAGGTCATACAGAAGGTAGTATAGATTTAATGAAACTTGCAGGTTTAAAACCAGAAGCAGTATTGTGCGAATTAATGAATGATGATGGAACAATGGCAAAAACGGATACCATCATAGAATTTGCAAAAACACATAATTTAATGGTCTTATCAATACAGGATATTATCCATTATCGTAAATTTGTTAGAGACTACAAATAAATGACAAATAATTTAGCACTCACTAATTTCATAAAAAAGAATATTACTATTGAAGATGAAGATTTAAAAATTGTCTTGTCTTATTTTAAATCCATAAAAAAAAATAAAAATGAGATTTTACTTGCTACTGGAAAAGTTAGTCAAGTTAGCTATTTTGTAAAAAAGGGTTGTCTAAGGTTATTTTTCATAGATGATAATGGAAAAGACGTTACACGTTATATTGCATTTGAAAATCAATTTGCTACAGCACTCGTTAGTTTTATAACAAATGAACCTGCCCAAGAAACAATCCAAGTTATTGAAGATTGTGAACTGCTATACATTAGTCACAATAATTTTAGACATCTTATGAAAATTATTCCCAAATGGAAGGATTTTTATGCTATCTATTTAGAAAAAGCATATGTAAATAATTCAAAAAGATTAACGTCTTTTACTACTTTAAATGCTTCAGAAAGATATAATCAGTTATTTAAAATAAACCCAGACATTGTTAAACGATTACCTAATAAAATAGTAGCTTCTTATATAAATATATCGCAAGAAACATTAAGTAGAATAAAATCTAAAGCTTTACAATAAAATATAAAATACGCATTATTAATCCCATTATTTTTACTGAAAAATTATTGTTCATGCACCTAGTAGCCTTAAAAAACCGGATAAAAAGTTGTAATTGACCATTTTTCTTAAACACGATCAAAGTATGAATTTATACGATATTGAAAAGATAAGAAACGACCAAAATTTTTATGAAAGGCTTCCTCAAAATTTACATCTGAAATTTATCCAACTTATATTCTAAATCCTATTATAGGATATAAATTAAAAAATAAATCCATAGTAAATTACTGAAATTTTAATGCTTTTAGATAGTCAAACAAAATTAATATTAGCTTTGAGTTACTATTAATAATAAATAGAATTTTAAAAATATTCTTAGATAATTTTTAATCTTGAGTTGTATTCTAATTTAAAAAAAACTATAAATTTCCTATTACTAAAAGTTAGCAAACAAGTTTAGCCCTGATTGAAGCATTTGTTTGAGCTCTTTTTTGCTTTTTTCAAGCAAAAAAAGCGAGTGCTGAAAGCAGGAAATAGCTCCAAAAAAATCTATTCTTCTTCGTCAGATTTTGGCTTACGTTCTTTAATTTTTCTAGAACCCTCATACAAATCGTATCGTACAAACTTACAATCTAAATCTCCGTTTTTAAGTGCAATTCTTTTAGACGTTCTCAAGCCAACAGACTTTAAAGCATCTGTATCTGAAGTAATTAACCAAGCTGTAGAACCAGGATAATTGTGTTTTAAAGTATCACCAATTTTCTTGTAAAATTCCTCAACATCAATATTTAAACGTTCTCCATAAGGTGGATTGAACAAAATGGTGGTATTCCCAAAAACTTCTTTTGTAGAGTTGAAAAAGTTGACATGATGTACGCCAATAAATTCATCTAAATTGGCATTTTCTACATTCGCTTTTGCTTTTTGAACTGCTGAAGGCGCTTTATCAAATCCCATAATTTTAAAATGAGAAGAACGAATTTTCTTTAATAGAGATTCTTGAATGGTAAAATATAATTCTTCATCATAATCTTTCCACTGCTCAAAAGCAAACAACTTTCTGTTGATATTTGCTGGAATATTATTGGCAATCATAGCAGCTTCAATTAAAATTGTACCTGAACCACACATAGGATCTATAAAATTTTCTTCTCCTGTATAGCCTGACAATAAAACCATTCCTGCAGCCAAAACTTCGTTAATTGGTGCAATGTTTGTAGCTGTTCTGTAACCACGTTTGTGTAAAGAATCTCCAGAAGAATCTAAAGAAACCGTTAACCAATCTTTTTGAATATGAATGTGGATTTTTACATCTGGATATTTTAAATCTACATTGGGTCTTTTATGATATTTATGTCTAAAATAATCTGCAATAGCATCTTTAGATTTTAGAGAAATATAATGCGAATTCGATGTAAAATTTTTCGAATTTACAACAGCTCCAATTGCAAAAGTACCTTCTGCATCTAAAAAGTTTTCCCATTTAATTTTCTGAATAGATTCGTATAAATCTTCTTCGTCATAAATTTTACAAACTTTTATGGGTTTTAAAATTCGAACAGCCGTTCTTAAAGCAATATTTGCTTTATACATAAAACCTTTATCGCCTCTAAAAGAAACGCTTCTTACAGCTTCTTTAATATCTTGAGCTCCTAAATTTTTCAGTTCTTCTGCCAAAACACCTTCTAAACCAAAAAGTGTTGTTGCTGTCATTTTAAAATCTTTATCCATGTTGCAAAGTTACTATTATAAGTTGGAAGAATGAAGTACGAAGTTTGAAGAAGTTAAAATTTGTTAGCAGTTGGAGTTGTAGAAAAAATACTAGGCAGCTCCAGTTGCAGTTTGCAATATAAAAAGTGGGCAGTAGCAGTTGCAGTTTGCAGTATATTACTGTACAATGCTACTGAATACTGCAACTTTAAAGACAAAGAATAGTATTTGTAAAAATGATTTTACAGAACGTAAGATTTAACTACTTTTACAGACTGAAAGAAATG
>CAXBPL010000058.1:0-16004 GCA_963977615.1 uncultured Polaribacter sp.
CAGAACTTTTTACATGTAGATTGTTATCTTCATTAAAAACCATATCTATAATAGTGTCCTTTATTTTTTGCACTAAAATACTTTTTTGGTCTTGTACTATTTCTATATGATATTCACTTAATTTTTCAGCAAACTCCTCCATAATTTCTTTACTTGGAGAATCTAACAAGTCTACTTCACCAAAACCAAGCATAGTATGTTTAATTTGTGAGTTGTTAAGTGTGTTTTCTAACACCTTTGTACACACAGAATGCAAATCGAATTTTACAAATATTTTCATTAACTATAATTAAATTAAGGTTTTATAAACCAAAGAATTTTCAATAAAAATAAGTAAATTAATTTTTATTAGTATAATTTTACCGAGAAATAAATAGCTAATTACCTTAATCGTTTTGTTATGAAAGATTACACTAATTTTTATAAAAGTATCAGTAAAAATGAGATTTCATTAAAAGATTTATTGCAAAATGAAAACTTATTTAGCAGTGTGCCAAAGAATTGGCATATTTTAGTGACAGATGTTCAAGGGTCGTCTAATGCAGTTGCAGAAGGCAAACATAATGATGTTAACTTAACAGCTACAGGTAGTATAATAGCAGTTTTAAACGCCTTAAAAAAAATAGATCCAAGTTTAAGAATTCCTTATTTTTTTGGTGGTGATGGAGCAACATTTATGGTGCCATCCTCAATTATAGATGATTTAATGATTGTTTTAACAGATTATAGTTTGCACATTAAAAGAACATTAGGCTTAGATTTAAGAGTTGGTAGTTTAATTGTAGATGATGTGTATCAACATAAATATACATTAAGAATATCAAAATTAAAGGTAAATAATTACTTAACAACTCCAGTAATTCTTGGAAATGGTTTAAAATATGCCGAATCTAAAATTAAGGAAAAATTTACGAAAGAAACCACTTTAAAAGATAGACAAATTGAGATAGATTTGGAAGGTATGGAGTGCAGATGGGATGAAATTTATCCTTCAGGAAATGATAAAAAAGTAGTTTGCCTTTTAATTGGTGCAACTAGCGAAACAAAACAGGCAGAGGTTTTTAATGAGATTATGAATGAAATAGATTACATTTTTGGTAATTTAAATAAACGTAATCCTATAACCATGAAAAAGCTAAAGTTAAAACCAACTTTAGAGAAAATTAGAAAAGAAATGCACACAAGAATTGGTGTTTTTAAAAGTTCGTATTTAATGAACAATTGGCTAATTACTTTTTTCGGGCAATATTATTTCAAATTTTTTAAAGCAGGTAAATTATATTTATACAGAGTTACCCAACTTTCTGATACAATTATGTTAGATGGTTCTATAAATACTGTAATTTCTGGTGATGAAAAACAGTTAGGTAAATTGAGGTTTTTTCTGGATACTTTAGAAACGCAAAAGAAAATTATCTATGGTTTTCACAAAACCTACGCTTCTATAATGTCTTGTTATGTAGAAGATAGAGAGAAAAAACACATTCATTTTGTAGATGGTACAGAAGGTGGTTATACTACTGCTTCTGCTGAGTATAAAATTAAATTAAGAAAACAGTATCTCTCTGATTTTTAGAGAAATACTGTTTTTAATTAATAACTCCCCAGTCATAATATTATGCTGATATAGCTACCATTTTATTGTTTTTCTTGTAAGTTACAGGTGAACAATTATATTTTTCTTTGAATATTTTAGAGAAATAACTTCTACTACTAAAACCTAAACTATATACAATTTCAGAAATGCTTAAATCGGTTGTAGAAATTAATTCTTCAGCTTTTGTAAGTCTTACATATTTAACATATTCACAAATTGTTAATCCATGTAAAAGTTTAAAACCTTCTTGTAATTTTGCAGCTGTTAAACCAGATTTTCTCTCTAATTCAGTAATTTGTAAATTCGTGTCATAATAATTTTGAATGTATTCAGACATTTCTTTTACAATACTCATCTCGTTTTTAGTTAAAGATGCAGCTCTAATTTCAGAATTACTAATATCAATATTATGTTGCTCAATTTCTAAGGCCAATACTACATTTACAAAACCATTAATTAACAAAGTTCTTACGATTCCTTCATTCTTAATAGCATCAATTTGCTTTATTGTTTCAGAAATTTTAAAGTTATAAGATCCACAATAGAAAAAATCATCTTTCTTATTATTGATAAAAATATCTCTTAATTTATTGTTGATGCTTGAATTCTCTAAAGTTGTATTTACAGAAATTAAAGTACTCTTTATGTTGATGCCACTTTTAAGTTCTAATACATTTGCAGAAGACTCAATATTGGCAATGATACTTGTTTGAAAAGCTTCTATCGTTAATTTTTTTGTTTGCTTTTCAAAAGAATGAGAAAGTTCACCTTTACTACAATACATAAAGTTAACGTTTGTTTTTGCACTATTTGTAACAACAATCTTTAAGTCTTCTTTACAAGTTAAGTCGAATTCTAAAAAAGTAACACCATTTTCTAACTCAATACCTCTAATACTTCCAGATCCTAATTGTCTATCAATTTCGAATTCAGTCTCTTTATGATACGTTGTTAACTTTCCTCCTAAATCATTTTGTAAAGTTGTAAAAATTGATTTCTTATCGAACAAATTTAAATTTATAGTCTTCATGGTTGATTGTTTTCTAGTTAATAATTCTTTTTTGTGTGTTACATAATAATCACACTGCAAAGAAACAACCAACATCAACTTTTGGTGTTACACAATTTTTTCGTTCTGTTATAAGATTTCAATTTTTCAATAAAAATAATCTGTAAATTCTGTAAATCATCATCTTTATATAAGATGTTTTAAAAATAAATATGATTTTATGGGTTTGTAAATCAGTTTAATAGGTGCTTTTAAGTTCGGTATTTAAAAAAGTAAGCTTTATATAATTAAGTTTTTAACTTTTAGGTTTTAAAATAATTTCCTCAAAATCTGCAGTTCTTTCAGCATTTGTAAATAAGCTTTGCGCTTCTTTTGGAGGTATTGTTAATTTTCTTTTTGATAAATCAATCCAAGCTCCATGAACTTTTATAATAGCAGAAAGCTGACCAGCTTCATTAAAAACTTCGTGAGTAAGTTTCCAACGTTCACTGTTTTTTGAGATTCCAGATAATTTCATGTTTACAGAAATATTTTCTCCTAAATTTATTTCCTTTCTAAAGGAAGTGTATTCTTCAAACAAAATAGGGCCAAGATTATGTTTGGTAAATTCATCAATAGAAAAATTTTGAGATTTAAAATAACGAACTCTCACTTCTGCAGCATATTCGTTATAAGCTGTGTGACGCATGTGTCTGTTTGGGTCAAAATCCGACCATTTTGTTGGGAATGTAATTTGGAATGTCATATAGTTTAAAAAATAATTAGTCAATAAAATGAAACCATTTTTGATTTATGAAAACACCTCTTTTCAAATATTCATCAAAATAATTCCAATATTTTAAATTTTTTATGATTAAATCAAAAGGATAACTGCCATAATAGACAGAATATTCTCCATTAGGCAGAATAATTAAAAAACTAGAATATTCAATTTTGTACGGAAAAAACAATTTTTTTAAAATGCTTTTGTGATCTTCAAACCAATCATCTTCGTTAATTAATTTTGAATGATTTTTTATAAAAGAGTTTTTATCGTATATTTTATAGTAGTTTATTTTTAAATCTTTAAATTCGGGTTGTTTCTTGCTTTTAGTTACCCAATTTTGTATAATTTTAAAATCTCTTTTTCTTTTTGCTTTTTCATCAAACTCGTGAAAGTAACTTATAATTATTGGTAAAGAATCTATTATTTCCTTTTTTGAATATTCAGTTAGATTTTTTTTAATTAAAAAGTATTGCTGAAAATTTAAGTAACCTCTTCTAGATCTTTCTATTAATCTTATTGATGTTTTATCGTTTGTTTTATATTTTATCGATTTAAAAAATTTATCTGATTTAGAGCTTAATACTTCATTATAGTAAATTTTGTTTACAGTATCATTCCCTAAAATGTAATATTCATTTTGAGAAAATACATTATAGATACTAAAAAAAAAAGCAAAAAATAACGCAAATTTTCTCATAAATATAAAATTAAAAAACCTGATATGTTTTAGAAACACATCAGGCTTATATTGTTATTGTTTTACTTTTTTAGTTTTTTACGATTTCACCTTTTTCTCTCAACTTTAACTCACTTAAAACATTTAAAGCTTCAGAAACATACATATCTTTTGCTAAGTTTTTGTGCCAAGCTACTCTTTTATCAGCTAAATCTTGGTTGGTTTTAAATAAGTTTTGTTCATATTTAGGAGATAAAAAAGTTAAGTTCGATTTATAATCGAAAACAGATTTAAACTTAGCTGCTTCTTTTTCTTTAACATCACCTTCAGTGAAAAAAGTTTTCGAATTTAAAGAAAAAGTAGTTTCATCTTGACTCTTCTTTAACCATTTTGCATATTCGTTTACCAATTTAAAGTTGGTGTCGTTTGCAATTCTCTCTTTACTATTATAAACAACATCGTTAAAATTAGCATACGAATTTGTTTGCGTATATTTTGCTTGTGGTACTTTATCCCAAGCCAAAGCTCCATCTAAATCACGCTCACCAAACTTCATATAACTATATCTGCTTGGCATTGCAATATCTGAATATACACCTTCTTTTTGTGTAGAACCTCCATTAACTCTATAAAATTTTTGAATGGTCATTTTTAAGAACCCTAAATCTTTCTCGTATTTTGGGTAAAATTGATTGATAGGTAAAATATTCTGAACAGTTCCTTTTCCATACGTTTGGTTTCCACCCAAAATAACCGCTCTTTTATAATCTTGCATAGCTGCTGCAAATATTTCTGAGGCTGATGCAGAAAATTCATTCACCAAAACTACAACAGAACCTTCCCATTGAATTTGTGGATCTATATCTTCTTTCACAACAGGATCTTCTCCTCTATATTTTACTTGTACAATTGGTCCTTGGTCTATAAACAATCCAGAAATTTCAATGGCTGTTTTTAAAGAACCACCACCATTATTTCTTAAATCGACAATTAAACCAACAACACCTTCTGCTTTTAATCTTTCAATTTCTTTTTCCATATCTTTTGCAGAATCTCTGTAATTATCATCGCTAAAATCTATGTAAAAACTTGGTAAATCTATAATTGCATATTTCTTTCCGTTTTTCTCTACAATGCTACTTTTTACAAAAGTTTCATCTAGTTGAACAACATCTCTAATAATAGAAATAACTTTTATAGAACCATCTAATTTTTTCTTAACTGTTAATCGTACTTCAGTTCCTTTAGGACCTTTAATAAATTTTATGGCATCATCTAAACGCATTCCAACAATATCCAAAGGTTCTTCATCTCCTTGAGCAACTTTTAAGATGATATCATCTGGTTCCAAATCTCCTTGTTTAGAAGCTGGACCACCAATTACCAAATCAGATATGTGTGTGTAAATTCCTTTTTTCTGTAAACGAGCTCCAATTCCTTCTAGTTTTCCAGAAATAGTTTGATCAAAACGTTCTTTAATTGCAGGATCCATATAGGTTGTATGAGGATCAAAAGCACCAACTACAGAATTTAAAAAAGTAGAAAACCAATCATCATGTTCTAGTTCTTCAATTCTTATGTACAAATCGTCCATATTTTTTAGGACTTCTTTTCTAGCTTCTCTTTCTATAGTTGCAAAAGATTTTACTTTAAAGTTTTTATCTTTTTCAAGTTTGTTTTTTTGCAAATCTGTTTGCTCTTCAATTCTACTTAATGTTTGTAATTTTAATTGCTTTCTCCAATAATCAATTAACTCACTATCATTTTTAGCAAAAGGTACTTTTTCATAATCTAAATCTATTGTTTCGTTTTCATTAAAATTAAAAGGTTGTGCTAATAAATCTCCATAATAAGATTTTGCATTTTTAATTTTATGTAAAAAACGGCCATAAACTAATTTATAAAAAGATAAATCATCCTCTAAAAGCTGATTATCAATTTTATATTTATACTTAGAAAATTCTTTCAAATCTTCTTGCGTAAAATATCTTTTACTTGGGTCTAAACCATCAATAAAACTATTATAAACGATTTCAGAAAAATCATCGTTCATATCTTTTACCACAAAATGGCCTCTTGTTAAAATGTTTTTCAAAACGTAAATTAAAACCTTATCTTTTTCAGGGTCATTATTTACATCAGAATTTACCTCAGAAGCATTTATAGATAAGCTGCTTATCAATAAAAAAAATGCTAAAAAAGGAATGCTAAATCTAAATTTCGTCTTCATATATATAGTGTCGTTATTTTTATTCATTAATTACGGAACTACTAAAATAGTGCCATAATTTGGAACTGCTACAATATTAATTAAAAATTGATCTTTTTACTCTTTATAAAATGTTAAAAAGATTATCGTATAAAATAAATTATCTTTGTTCAAATAGATTCTAAATTCAATATTTAAAATTGAGAATTAATAAGAAATGATAATCGTTTTTTAATCAAAAATATTGAACATTAAACATACATTCATGCAAGAAAGACCTTTAATTTTAGTGACTAATGATGATGGAATTACAGCTCCAGGAATTAGAGCACTTATAAAAATAATGAACAAAATTGGAGAAGTAGTTGTGGTTGCTCCTGATAGTCCACAAAGTGGAATGGGACATGCAATTACTGTTGATAACGTGTTAACTTGCAATCCTATAACTATAGATGATGGACCACAATTAGAATATACTTGTTCTGGAACTCCTGCAGATTGTGTAAAAATGGCAATTAGCGAAATTTTAAATAAAAAGCCAGATTTATGCGTTTCAGGTATTAATCATGGTTCAAATTCGTCTATAAACGTAATTTATTCAGGAACTATGAGTGCAGCAATTGAAGCTGGTATTGAAGGCATTCCTGCAATTGGTTTTTCTTTATTAGATTTTAAATGGCATGCAGATTTTAAACAATGTGAAGATTTCGTGAAAAATATAACGTTAAATACACTTTTAAATGGTTTGCCAGAAGGAATTGTTTTAAACGTAAATATTCCTAATTTAAAGAAAGAAGAAATAAAAGGAACTAAAATTTGCAGACAAGCAATGGGAGTTTGGAAAGAGATTTTCGACAAACGAAAAAGTCCTTTTGGTAAAGAATATTATTGGCTTTCTGGCGAATTTGTAAATAGAGATAAAGGGCAAGATACAGATGTTTACGCTTTAGAAAATGGGTTTATATCTATTGTTCCAGTTCAGTTCGATTTAACAGCACATCACATGATTCAAAAATTAAACTCTTGGGAACTGTAAAAAAAGATATTTTAATAGGCATTGTAGTCTCGTTATTTGCAACAGCTGGAGGTTGTTTTTTATACATTGAATATTTCTCTAAATTCAGTTTTAGTGAAACATTACAAATGATACAAGATGGCAATTTGTATGGCAAAATTTTATCGATTGCTGCAATTCCTAATTTATTTGTATTCTTTGTGTTTATTAAAAAGAAACAAGATAATAGAGCAAAAGGAGTTTTAATAACGACTATAGTAATTGCTTTAATTACCTTGGTTTTAAAATTTATTTGATGAAATATTACATAATTGCAGGTGAAGCTTCAGGAGATTTGCATGGTTCAAATTTAATGAAAGCTTTGTACAAAGAAGATCCAGATGCAGACATTCGTTTTTGGGGTGGAGATTTAATGGAGAAGGTTGGTGGTACTTTAGTTTTTCATTATAAAGATAGGGCTTTTATGGGCTTTTTCGAAGTTGTAAAAAACCTTCCTAAAGCGTTAACACTTATAAAACTTTGTAAAAAAGATATTGCCGAATTTAAACCAGATGTTATTGTTTTTATTGATAATTCTGGATTTAATTTAAGGATTGCAAAATGGGCAAAATTGCAGGGTTTTAAAACGAATTACTATATTTCTCCACAAGTTTGGGCAAGCAGAGCAGGCAGAGTAAAAGACATTAAAAGAGATGTTGATGCTCTTTTTGTAATCTTACCATTTGAAGAAGAATTTTATAAAAAATACAATTACAAAGTTGAGTTTGTTGGCCATCCATTAATTGATGCAATTGCAAATAGAGAACAAGTAAGTATTAAAGATTTTAGAAAAAAACACGATTTAGGAGATCAACCCATTATAGCTTTATTACCTGGAAGCAGACAGCAAGAAATAACAAAAATGCTTGCTGTTATGTTAGATATGGTAGATGTGTTTCCTGATTACAAATTTGTAATTGCTGGAGCTCCAAGTCAAGATTTTTCTTTTTATGATACCATAATTGGAAACAGAAAAGTTAGTTTTATCAACAATAAAACTTACGATTTATTATCAGTTTCTACTGCAGCAATAGTTGGCTCTGGAACTGCAACTTTAGAAACAGCTTTGTTTAAAGTGCCACAAGTTGTGTGTTACAAAGGAAGCTCTATATCTTACCAAATTGCTAAAAGAATTGTTACTTTAAAATACATTTCTTTGGTGAATTTAATTATGGATAAAGAAGTGGTTACAGAATTAATTCAAGACGATTTTACAAGAATAAACCTTAAAAAAGAACTGACTAAAATTTTGGAGGTTTCTCATCGGGAAAAATTATTTTTAGAATATTTTGAACTTGAAAAAAAGCTAGGTGGAATTGGAGCATCTGCAAAAACAGCAAAATTAATCGTGGAAGGATTAAAGAAATAAATTTCATGAAAAATAGTTTATTTCTTTTGGTTTTTTCGTTTGTATTATTTGGTTGTGGAGTTTCAAAAAATGGCGTTTCAAATTCAAAAAAGCCAATTTTAAAAGCCGATAAAATTGTAGCAAACGCTTTAAATTATGAAGGTGTAAAATATAAATATGGAGGAACAACCAAAAGAGGAATGGATTGTTCTGGAGTAATTTATGTTGCTTTTGGCGAAGAAAATTTTCAGTTGCCAAGAGTTTCTAGAGAAATGGCTAAGGAAGGTAAAAAAATCGCCCTAAAAAAAGTAGCTAAAGGCGATTTGTTATTTTTTAAAACTAAAAAAAGTTATAAAAATATCAATCATGTTGGTTTGGTGGTTTCAAATAAAAATGGGCAAATTCGTTTTATACATTCCACAACTTCAAGAGGTGTAATTGTCTCTTTATTATCTCAAAAATACTGGGCAAAAGCGTTTGTAAAAGCAACTAGAGTTTTGTAAAAAGCGTATATTTATTTTTTTCACTACCTTTAACTAGCTATGAAAAAGGTATTTAATTATTTACCCTTACATTTTATTGTGCTCTTAATTATTGGAATTCTGACACAATTCTATATCAATTTATGGAATTTTGGTTTCATAAACTTATTTGTGTTGTTAGGATCAATAGCCATATTACTTTTTGTAATTCCTCAGAAAATTATCAGAACATTTTTAGCATTTTGCCTTTTCTTTTTTATGGGGATTTCAGCTGTGTTTTTTAACAATGATACAAATTATAAAAACTATTATCAACATGCTATAAAACAACAATCTTCTGTAATTTTAAAGGTTCAAAAAGTATTAAAACCTAGTGCATATCATTTTAAATATGAAGCAATAGTTTTGCAAGTTGATACATTAAAAACGAAAGGAAAAATACTACTAAATATTTCAAAAGACAGCATTTTAAATCCTTTAAAGGTTGATGAATTATTGTATGTAAAACCAGCATTTGTAACGATAAATGCTCCTTTAAATCCACATCAATTTGATTATAAATTCTATTTAGCCAAACAAGGCATTCATCAACAAGTATTTTTAGAAAAAGAGGGTTTTAAAAGTTTGGGTTTAGATCAGTTTTCTTTGATTGGTGTTGCTGCAAAAATTAGAGATAAAGTTCAAGAATCACTTCAAAAATATAATTTTAAAGTTGATGAATTAGCAGTGATAAATGCATTGTTATTAGGACAAAGACAAGAGATTTCCAAAGATTTAATTGAAGATTATTCAAAGGCAGGAGCCATCCATATTTTGGCAGTTTCTGGTTTGCATGTTGGTATCATATTATTGATTTTATCCAGTTTGCTAAAACCTTTAGAAAGATTAAAAAACGGACGCGTTTTAAAAACAATACTCATTGTATTATTATTGTGGATGTTCGCTTTTGTAGCAGGTTTATCAGCAAGTGTTGTGAGAGCAGTTGCTATGTTTACTTTTTTGGCAATTGGTTTGTCTTTTAAACGAAAAAATGTCATTTTATTTTCTTTGATAACATCGATGTTTTTCTTGTTACTTTTTAAACCAATGTTTTTGTTTGATGTTGGTTTTCAATTAAGTTATTTAGCCGTTTTTGGAATTGTTTGGATTCAACCAAAATTGTATAAAGTTTACAAACCAAGATTTAAATTAGATGATAAAATCTGGCAACTATTCACAGTTTCAGTTGCTGCTCAATTAGGAGTTTTACCTTTGAGTTTGTATTATTTTCATCAATTTCCAGGATTATTTTTGTTATCAAACTTATTGATAATTCCATTTTTAGGAGCAATTTTAATTGGCGGAATTATTATTATAATTTTAGCGCTCACAGATTTTCTTCCTCAATTTTTAGCGGGAATTTATGGGTACATCATCTCTTTAATGAACAATTTTGTAAGTTGGATTTCTAAACAGGAACAATTTTTATTTACAGATATTTCACTTTCCTTTTTAATGATGTTTGTAAGCTATCTAGCAATTATTATCGGAGTTCATTTTATGATAAAAAAATCGACTAAAAAACTCATTTACTTTTTAGCTTCTCTATTGATTATTCAAAGTGTTTTCTTTTTCGAAAATTATCAAAAGAAACATAAAAACGAATTTATTGTTTTCCATAAAAGTAGAAATTCTATCATAGCAAATAGAGCAGGAGTAAAGGTATTCGTAAATCACGATTTAGACTCTTTAGGGATAAAAAATACAAATGCGATGGTTTCTTATCAAGTTGGTGAAAACGTTAAATTAACATACAGCCAAGAAATTCCAAACATTTTAGAATTTAAAAATCAATCAATTTTAATAGTAGATAGTTTAGGAATCTATAATGTGAAAAATATTAAAAATCCGATTGTTATTTTGCAATATTCTCCAAAAATAAACCTAGAAAGATTGATAAAAACCTTGCAGCCAAAACAAATTATTGCAGATGGTAATAATTACAAAAGCTACATTAACACATGGAAGGAAATTTGTAAACAACAAAAAACTCCATTTCATCACACAGGACAAAATGGAGCTTATATTTTAAAGGAATAAAACCTTAAATGTTGCTTTTGAATTCTTTCTCAAAATCGACCCATTCTTTGTCTTTATAGGCGTTTGTTTTAAAATAAGCCAATATTACTTCAAATTTTTCTTTTGATAAATACCCAGGAATTTTTTGCAGCATTTGTTCTTTTTCTGTCATAAAAATTGTGGTTGGGTAAGACAATTGTCCTTCCATTAAAGCAGCAGATAATTCATGATATTCTGTTCTGCCTTCTTTTTTATATTTAAAAGTGTTTCCTTTATAAATAATGTCTTTTTTTCCTTCTCCATCCATTTTTATAGCATAAAAATTATCATTTATATAATTGATAATTACTTTATTCGAGTAGGTTTCTTTATCCATTTTTTTACAATAGCCACACCAATCTGTATAAATATCAATTAGCATAGGTTTTGGATTTTCTTTATTCAGTTCAATTGCTTTTTCAAAAGAAAGCCAATTAATTTTATCTTGTGCTTTAGTGCCAAAACTAAGAGCTATAAGTGCAAATAATAAAAGTGTTTTTTTCATATTTTGTAAATAACAAATGATGTGCCAAAGTTAATAAATATCATTTGATTTTAGAATCAATTAATTTTTGAGCATAAAAAAACCTCATAAATTGTAATTTATGAGGTTTTGTGATTTTTATATTCTAGTTTTCTGCTAATTCAAAACCTTCAGTTAATTCATCATCTTTAGCTTTTTTATCTTCAGCTCCATGAGTAAGTCTTTTTAATGGTTTTAAAATGGCAATTATTAACAATCCAAAAATTGTACAAGTAACTGCAATTCCTGTAAATACTTGAAAATCACTAGCATTTTCAGAAAGACCACCTACAAAACCTGCTACTTTATTCCCTAAACCAGTAGCTGCAAAATAAGCTCCCATCATAAAAGAAGCATATTTTAAAGGTGCTAATTTAGTAATAAAAGATAATGCAACTGGAGATGCACATAATTCACCAATTGTATGAAATAAATACGCTAAAACCAACCAAATCATTGCAGATTTTTCTGCAACTTCATCTCCATTCATTACAACATCAGAAGCAGCTTTACTCATAAAGAAAAAACCAAAAGCCATGATAATTACACCAATTGCCATCTTAAAGATAGAAGAAGATTCTTTTCCTTTATTCTTCCATTTATGCCAAAAACTACCAACTGCAGTTCCTAAAACAATAATGAAAAATGCGTTAATAGATTGAAAAACAGCTGCTGGAATTTCATTACCAATTAAAGGCAAAGAAAAAGATAACATTCTATCTGTCTTTTGTTCTGTATATAAACTCATTAAACCTCCTGCTTGTTCAAAAGCACCCCAAAAAACAATGATAATTATGAAAGATAAGAACATCACTAACATTCTATCTTTTTCAACTTTATTTAGCGGTTTTTTCAGTAAATCTTTATTTGGAGAATCTTTACCTCCTATAAAATCTCCAACACCTTGTAAATATTTTAAACCAAACATATAAACAACTTGTCCTAAAGCCATTCCTATACCTGCTAATCCAAAACCATAATGCCAACCCCATTTTGCAGCAACTGCTCCAACAAGTAAAGCACCTAAAAAAGCGCCTAAATTAATACCAATATAAAAAACGTAGAAACCTTTATCTCTTCTATCATCACCAGTTTTGTATAAACCACCAACCATTGTAGAAATATTTGGCTTTAAAAACCCAACACCAGATACAATAAAAATTAGACCTGTAAAAAATGCCCATTGCTGATCTACAGCTAAAATACCATGACCAATACACAATAAAATTCCACCTAACATTACTGCTTTTTTCTGTCCCATAAATTTATCAGCAATCCAACCTCCAGGAATGGATGTTAAATAAGCAAACATAGTATAGGTTCCATAAAAAGAAAGCGTTTCTGCATTAGACCAACCAAAACCAGATTGAGGATCTCCAAAAATTACTGGAGCTGCAATGTATAAAGTTAAAATTGCACGCATTCCATAATATGAAAAACGCTCCCACATTTCAACAAAAAAGAGTACATATAATCCAACAGGATGTCCCATTAACTCTTTTTCATGTGGTTTTTTTACTAAAGTATTCATAAGTATCTTTTATTTAGTTGTTGTATTAATTAAATGCTCTTCTACAAAATTAGTCATTTTTGTATATAAATTTAAACGCATATTTTTTCCTTTAGAAATTGAGTGTGTTCTGTCTGGAACTATAAACTGATCGAATTGTTTGTTAGCTTCAATCAATGCGTTTGTCATTCTGAAACTATTTTGAACATGTACATTATCATCTCCAGTTCCATGAACTAATAAGTAATTACCTTCTAATTTATCTGCATAGTTTATAGGCGAATTATCATCATAACCACTTGCATTTTCTTGTGGAGTTTGCATATAACGTTCTGTATACACAGAATCGTAAAAACGCCAAGAAGTTACAGGAGCCACAGCAATTGCAGTAGAGAATATGTCATTTCCTTTTAAAAGACAATTTGTGCTCATAAAACCTCCATAAGACCAACCCCAAATCCCGATATTATTTTTATCAATATAAGAACGTTCTGCTAATTTTTTAGCGGCAGCAATTTGGTCTTCAACTTCAAACTTACCTAATTCTTTTTGAGTTACTTTCTTGAAATCAGCTCCTTTTAAACCTGTTCCTCGTCCATCAACACAAACTACAATCATGCCTTTTTGTGCTAGCATATTGTGCCAATAATCGTTGGCTGCATTCCACTTATTACCAACTTGCTGAGAACCTGGTCCAGAATATTGAAACATAAACATTGGGTATTGCTTACTTTCATCAAAATCCAAAGGTTTAATCATCCACATATTTAAATCATTACCATTTATGTTGATGGTAGAAAATTCTTTAGGACTCATTTTATATGTTGCTAAATCCTCTTTTAGTTTAGCATTGTCTTTTATTACTTTTAACATTTCGCTTTCAGCAGTGTATAAAAAATAAATTGGCGGAATTTCTGAAGTAGAATACGTATTGATAAAGTAGTTTAAATTCGTGCTAAAAGCAGCATTATTTTGCCCTTCTTTATTGCTTAACAACTTTTTATTTTCGCCATCTAAACCAATAGAATACACACCTCTATTTATAGAACCATTTTCTACAGATTGATAATAAATAGTTTTTTTAGAGTCGTTAAAACCATAATAGTTGGTTACTTCCCAATTTCCTTTTGTAATTTGATTGATTAAATTTCCATTAAAATCATAATGATAAATGTGATTGAAACCATCCTTTTCGCTAGTCCAAATAAAGCTATTATCAACTAAAAAAGTAAGATTGTCTGTAATATCGATGTAAGCTTTATCAGTTTCGTTCAATAAGATAGTTGATGCGTTTCTTAACGCATTTACTTTATGAAGTTTCAATTCATTTTGATGACGGTTTAACGTTGTTGCAACTAAAATAGCATCATTATTAGACCATTTTATTCTCGGAATATATTCGTAATCGCCTAAAGAAATTTTCTTCGTATTTCTGTTTGACAATGTAAACATTTGTAGAGTTACGTCTGCATTTTTTTCACCCGCTTTTGGATATTTAAAAACCAATTGATCTGGGTAATTTTCAGAACCAACTAAATCCATAGAAAAAGTAGGGACATCAGTTTCATCGAAACGTAAAAAAGCTAAATATTGGCTATTCTTACTCCATTCAAAAGCTCTTACAAATGCAAATTCTTCTTCGTAAACCCAATCTGTAATTCCGTTTATAATATGGTTCTTTTTTCCGTCTTTAGTAACTTGAATAAGTGCATTTTTGCTAAAATCCTTTATAAAAATATTGTTGTCTTTTGCATACGCAACTTTTTCATTATCAGGAGAAAAAATAGGTTCTTGAATATCTTTGTCAATTAAAATTAAGTTCTTAGAAGCAACATCATAGGCATAAAAAGTTCCACTATAAGAACGTCTAAAAATCTTTTTGAAATCAGTTCCTAAAATGATTTTTGTTTCATCATTATTAAAACTATAAGAAGAAAAAGAGGCAAGATCGTTTAAATCTGCACTGCTTACAATCGTTTCAACTTTCTCTAAAGTTGCATAACTATATTTATCAACAGTAGTTATTCCGTCTTTATCATTGTTTAAAAGCGAATAAAAATCGCCATTCATGGAGTTTAAAGCATTCATCCTTTCTGGAGAAAATGTACCATCCCAAATTTCTTCGAGAGTAATTTCTTTTTTGTTGGATGTCGCGTTTGTAGATGTGTTTGAGGTGTTTTTTGTACAGCCTATCATAAGTAAGATAGTTCCTAAAATGATTGTGTTTTTCATTTGAGACTTTAGTTTAATAAAAGTTGTTCAAGTTTACGAAATTATTGTGAAAAAAAGAGTCAATTTTATGGAAGTTTTAAAGATTGTGCATTTTTAAAGCAGTTTATATATTTATTCACGAATATTATATAAAATAATCATGATATTACAAATTATAATCCTAAGAATTATTCATTTTATTTTACCTATAAGCACAATTAAAGGCGTTTTTTTATTCGTGTTTATGGCTTTTTTACTTGTCGATTTTGCTAATTATCTAAAAAAAAATAAGGATATTTTAAAGGGATTTATCTGTGTGAAATTATCCCTTTTTACGTTTCATATGCTGTGGTTATCATAACATTTAATAAAGCCTATTTTTCTTTAGATAAACTATATATTTGTAATCATAGAAAAAAACAAGATAGATGTCTAAAATTATTTCTGGTTTTTCAAAATTTTCGAAAGATGAAAAAGTTGATTGGTTGCTAAAAAACTATTTCAAAAACGCACCTGAAGCTC
>CAXBPL010000059.1:0-15912 GCA_963977615.1 uncultured Polaribacter sp.
TGATTAATTTCCTTGTCAAGAATCTCAATTTCTTGTAATTTTTGATTGAGAATTTTTTTGTTTTTTAAGAGTTCAGCAGTTGTAATTTCTATGTTCTTTTTCTTTTGAGAAACAGTAATTACACTTTCATTTAAAGATTCTTTATTTGCTTTTAAAGTGGTTAATTGTTTTGTCCAGTTAGAGATTTCTTTGCTTACTTCTTCTAAATATTGATGTTCAGAAATATACTTTTCATCAACAATAATTTTTGTTTCAGTTTCAAGTAAATCTTTAGAAATGTTGGTCTGCTCTTTTTTAGATATTTCAATTTGCGAATTTAATTCGTCTAATTGCTTTTTAGTTTTTTCCTTATTTTCAATTTCATTTTTAATCTGATTGTCTAATTTTGTAATCAAATCGAACTTTGGCAACCAAGAAGAAAATGTTTTTTCTGCATTTTCAATTTCAAGAATTTGCTGCTTAGAAAGTGTTGTTAAACGTTCAATTTCAGGAGCTAATAAACCAAGTTGTTCTTCTAAAACTTTTAATTGATTTACTTTTTCAACAGAATTTTTCTCATTTCTATTAAAGTTTTCAATGATTTCTTTAAAAGGAGAAGCTTTTTCATTGAGTTCTAATAACTCAAATTCTGTTTTATGATTTTCAAAATCCGTCTTTATTTCTTTGGCTGATTCCTCTAATTTTTCAGTTTCGTTGTTTAGTTCTTTAGATTTTAAATACCAATTCACAATCAACTGAATATTCTCTATTTCTTTATCAGATTTTACAAGTTCAACATCAAGTTCTTTATCTTTTTTAATCAGTTCAAATTTTCTTTCTTCGGATAAAATATCATCAGCATTAATCTTTGATTGAATTTCTTTTAAAGCATTTTCTTCATTAGATTTTCGTTCTGAAATCGCTAAACCAATTTTTTTATAAATTTTCTCTCCAGTAATTTGTTCTAACAATCTTCCTTTTTCAGGACCTTTTGCTGTTAAAAAAGAGGCAAATTCACCTTGAGCTAACAACACAGATCTTAAAAATTGATCATAATCTAATTGTGTAACTCTAATGATGTTTTTGATGAAATTTTTCTTTTGAGAAGCTAAATTTTTAGAAGTCGTTAAGTTTTTTAAACTTACTTCTTCTTGTGGATTTTTTAATAATTTTCCTGTATTGGAAGCTAAACGAATTCCCCAAAAAGCTTCAAAAATGTTTTTTTCATTTTCGAAAGTTACTCTTGTAAAAGCATCTGTAGCACCATAACTCACAACATCAAGTAAAGTAGCTTTTGTACTATTAAAACGAGGCACACTATGATACAAGGCAATTGTTATAGCATCTAAAATAGTAGTTTTTCCTGCACCTGTAGAACCAGTAATTGCAAACAAACCAACATCTTTAAAATGCTCATTCTCAAAATCGATTACAATTGGCGAATCAGATTTTAAGGAATTTATATTTTGTAATTCTATTTTTAAAATTTTCATAACAAGTCGCTTTTATTGATTTTTAACACTTTGTAAAATTTCATTAAAAGCATCCCAAATTTGTGTGTTTTCCTGCAAATCAAAATTCATTTCCTCGCATTTTAATTTAAAAACTTCAGTTGGGTTTAATTCTTTAATCGATTTTGTTTCTTTCAACAATTCCTCAATTCCTTTTTGTTTTCTTTGGTTTTTTAAGGAAATTTTTAAAATTTCAAAAGAATATTTTTCAGCTTCTTTTTTTAAATCATCTGTATTTATGGTATGGTCTTCTTTCAAAACAATTTCTACCCAAGGAGTTAAACCAAACGAATTAGAAATAATTGTTGGAAACAAATTCATACATTCTTGAATAGTTCCAGAAAGTCGATAAAATTCTCGAAAATTAGGTACAATTACATCATCAATAGTAGTGATTTTATTGTTTTCTGTGGATAAAACTTTTATCTTTTTATCATAATTAACTTCGCTAAAACTTAAAATATTTGGAGAACCAGAATATTGAATTTTTTTATTTCCACCAATAATTTGAGGCCTGTGTAAGTGTCCTAAAGCAACATAATCAAAATAACTAGGAAAATCATTAGCACCAATATGTCCTAAAGTTCCCACATAAATATTTTGTTCGCTGTCAGAAACTGATCCTCCAGTTGCAAATAAATGACCCATTGCAATTACAGGAGCATTATTTATATTTATTTTTTTGCATTCTTCAGCTGCAGATTCGTAATGATTTATCAATGCTTGTTTGTATTTATCAGTTAAATCTTCAAAAGATTCTCCTGCAACTGCACGTCTAATATCTCCATCTCTTAAATAAGGAACAGCTGCAATAATCAATTCTTCACTGTTAATATTGAGTTTGAAAACTTCATCTTGAATATGTTCAGTGGCTTTACCAACCACTTTTATAGAAAGTGCATTTAAAATATGTTTTGGCGCGTTTAAAGTTCCTGGAGAATCATGATTTCCACCAGTAATGATAATCGATTTGCAACAAGTGTTATTCAATTTTACCAGAAAGCTATAATACATTTCCAAACTCTGATTGGATGGAGAGCCTGAGTCAAAAATATCACCAGAAATTAAAAGCACTTCAATTTTTTGAGTGATGATGTAATTTTCAATCCAATTTAAAAACAAATTTTGTTCCTCAAATTGAGATTGATCATGCAATCTATGTCCTAAATGCCAATCTGCTGTGTGAAGTATTTTCATCGCTCTTTTTTATGCTTAATTCAATTTCAAGTTAAGCGAAGTTATAGGTTTATGATAAGAAATTCAAGAATAGAAGTTGATTTTTATATTTTAAAATATTACTTACTTCCAGATATTCACATGCTCTACTTTTTCTTCAAATTGTGATGCTAAAGATTTTATTCTAGATCTTAAAAGTGCTTTTCTACCATCGATTGTTCTTGTAAAAATTAACTCACAATCACCAACAATACTTATCCATTGATTCTTAAAATATTCGGCTATTTTTTTATTTTTCCCTAAAATTTCTGGCACTGAATGATAATCTCTTTGATTGACAAAAATCAGAAACTTGTTTTTTCTTATGATAACATATCGTGGATTATCAATAGGTGCAATAATTTCTTGTAATGCATTTATAAATGTTGATTTTTCAAAAGTTGTTCCACCATTTAAATGGCAATAAACAGCACCCCATTTATCAACAGAAGCATCTACTTTTAGTTCTGATTTATTGGTATGAATAAGTCCGACTTTAATCAAAGAATTTAATAAAGCATCTCCAATTTGTTGAATATCTTTGGAAATATCTCGATATTTAAAATATAATTGAAGTGTTTTTAAAGTAAAACGTCCATAAATTAAAACTCCAATTATGCCAGCTGTAGTTAGAAAAATGTATAATTCTTTATCAGAATTTATATTTTTTGCCATTCGTCCAAAAACCTCTAAAATATCAAAACCAAAAGAAATCAAACTAAAACCTAAAGTGGCAATCATATTTCCTATAGTCTTGTATAAATATAAAGATTTTACAGATTTGTAATCACTTTTCTCGGAAAACGGAATTTTAATTTCTTCTATAAGAGTAACTCCAGATTTTAAAGCATTATCCCAACGTTGTTTTAAATTGTCCCTATTACCTGCAAAAGAAAACATTTCAGCATTTTTTTGATCAACTTCTTCTTGTTGATGAATATTTTCAGGTAAATTTAAACGACTAATTCCGTTTTCAATACTAGGTTCTTCTTTAAAAGAAACGCCTACAAAACTTCTAAATCTTCTTTTTAAAACCTCAAAATCATCACCTCCTGTTAAAGCAGTTTTATCAATAGTTGCTAAATGCCAAATATTACCAGTTTTATTTAAATTATCTCTTTGTGTTCTAATTGCTCTTCCTCTCATTTGGTTCGATAATACAAAAGAACCCACAAAACTAGCTAATATTAAGGAGTTTATGGCTGGAGCATCCCAACCTTCTCCTAACAAAGATTTTGTGCCAATTAAAACCTCAATTTCTCCATCTTGAAAAATTTGAGTAATTATATTAATGATGTTATTTTTAATATGCGCTGTTTGATGGACTAAAATAAAATCATCATCATAAGGAACAGTTGATGTATTAATTTTTTGAATTTTATATTTGTTCGCTAAATTTTCGAAAGCAATAAAAGCAGACTTTGGAATAATTATGATTGAACCAGTTAAAACACCAATTTTTTTATTCTCGGTATTTTCTCTCCTCAATTTTTCGAAAATTGGAATTATTCCAATTTTGGTTAATTCAAGATTATTCTCCTTAGTATTTACAAAAAAATCTTTACGAATATAGTCAGACAAAATAACCATTCGTAAATCTTTACCTAATTGTTTATATTCGAAATCTACAATTTTTTTAATCCCATTAAGTTTACTAATACTCGATTTTAGGGAATTGGTAACTTTATTATTATGAGAAAAATCAATTCGTTTTTTTTCTATGGCACCAGCTCTTTTTAATCTATTTATTAATTTTTTCTGATGTTCCTCAAACTGAATAAAATGTTCTTTTTCTTTATAGAGATAAAAATCTAAAAGTGTTTCCATCCACTTATAATCTAGTATTGGTATTTCAATTTTATCATCTCCAATAATTTCAAGATGTGTTTTAGGAATTATTTTTTTATTCGCATTTAAGAAAATTAAAGAAGCAGAGTAGAAGGCAAGGTTTTTATAAATCCAATCTAAATTTTCTGTCGGATTTACCCAAATGGGATGTTGTTCAATTGCTGTTATAATTGTCTGTTCTTGTTTTATTTCTTGAAATAATCTTTTAATATTTTGACGAAATTCAACAATAATCTCATTTTCTTTATCTGTTGGTAGTGTAAAATGAACATAATCTTGATGTGGACATAAATCACCTTCAATAACCAATTCAGGAACAGAAATTTCAGTATCTACTGGTCCATTTAGTTCAATATATCTTTGCCATTCATTAGCAGTAACATCATAAGGAGGTGTTGCAGTTAAGCCTACAATAACAGGGTTTAGATTTTGTTTTACACTCGTTAAAGTTTTCCACCATTCATTTTTTAAATGATGTGCTTCATCAACAACAATGGTTTTAATATTACAAGATTTTAAGCCTTTTACAATTTCATTAAGTTTTGTATTTGTTGATATAATTTTTTCATTTTCTATCAGCCCTTCTTCTTCATCAATACCAGTGTCATTACAAGCAGAATGCAAACCTTGATAAGTAACAACTGTCATGAATTTTGGATTTCTAATATCTCTAGAAATCCAATTTGGAATGCTATTAGTTTGTAGAAAAAGTTCACAAAAACGCTGAATCCATTGGTTACGAATGGCAATTGTAGGTGCAAGAATTAAAGTAGGTTTGTTTAGTCTTATGGCTACTTCTAATCCTAAAATTGTTTTCCCAGAACCTGGAGGAGCAATAATATGTAAATGTTGATCAGATAAATGTTCCTGTAATTCAATAAGAACTCTTTGTTGGTATTTTCGCCAAGGATATTTAAATTTTATGTCTTTTGGGAATTCTGTCAAATTTTGATTTTTCAATAGCAAATAATAAATTAGTTCTAAAATGATTTTTTATAAGTTAGCCAAGTTAATTTTTTCATTTAAAAAATCATCAACAAAAAACCACTATTTTCAACAAAAAAAATCCTAAACCAAAAAGGTTTAGGATTTTTATATCATATAAAATATTTTAAAGAATAGTTACGCAATCATGGTAACAGGGTTTTCAATAAACGTTTTTAAAGTTTGTAAAAACTGAGCACCAACAGCACCATCAACAGTTCTGTGATCGCAAGTTAATGTTAAATTCATGGTGTTTCCAACAACAATTTGTCCGTTTTTAACCACTGGTTTTTGCACAATTGCACCTACAGATAAAATTGCAGAGTTAGGTTGATTGATAATTGATGTAAAATTATCGATTCCAAACATTCCTAAATTAGACACTGTAAAAGTACTTCCTTGCATTTCTGCTGGCGAAATTTTCTTATGTCTTGCTTTACCTGCTAAATCTCTAACAGAAGCACCAATTTGTGTTAAACTTAAATGATTTGTGTGTTTTACAACAGGCACTAATAAACCATCATCTACAGCAACAGCAACACCAACATGAATATGAGAATGATACACTGTATTATTATCTGTCCAAGAAGTATTTACTTGTGGATGTTTTGCTAAAGCCATTGCACAAGCTTTTACAACCATATCATTAAAAGATACTTTAATATCTGGAATAGCATTGATAGTTGCTCTAGAAGCCATTGCATTATCCATATCAACTTCAATATTTAAACTGAAATCTGGTGCAGAGAATTTAGAGTTTCCTAAAGATTTCGCAATTGCTTTACGCATTTGAGAGTTCTTAACTTCTTCCGATTTTTCTTCTCCAGAAACTGAAAAAGAAGGAGTAGCAGCACTAGATGCAGGAGCAGGAGCTTCAACTTTTACAGTAGCTGAAGGTGTGTAATTTTCTACATCCTTTTTTATAATTCTACCATTTTCTCCAGAACCAGTTACATCTGCTAAATTTATTCCTTTATCAGAAGCTATTTTTTTAGCTAATGGAGATGCAAATATGCGTCCTCCAGAATTATTTGTAGTTGTATTTGCTGTTGAAGTTGTTGATTCTTCTTTAGTCTCTTTTTTATCTTCGGCCTTTGTATCTTTCTCTTCTTTTTTGTCAGAAGAAGTTTCTTTTGTTTCAGAAGAATCTGAAGCAGCTCCACCATTTTTAACAATTGCATCGACATTTGTTCCTTCAGGACCAATAATTGTCAATAAACTATCTACAGGAGCAGTTTCACCTTCTTGAACACCTATGTAAAGAATTGTTCCTTCGTAGAAACATTCAAATTCCATAGTTGCTTTGTCAGTTTCAATTTCTGCTAAAATATCTCCTTCTTCAACTTTATCACCAACCTTCTTTAACCAAGTAGCAACTGTACCATCAGTCATGGTATCACTTAAACGTGGCATAGAAATAACAGTAACTCCTTTTGGAATTTCAATTTCTCCAGAAGAAGAATCTTCTTTTTTTTCGTCTTTAGAAGTAGCTTCAGAAGTTTCTTTTTTATCAGAACTTTCATCATCAGCTTCTTTATCCTCTTTAGAATCAGCATCACCTTTTAAAAGAGCAGAAATATCTTCTCCTTCTTCACCAATAATAGCTAATAATTTATCAACAGGTGAAGTTTCTCCTTCTTGAATACCAATATGTAATAAAACACCTTCATGAAAAGATTCAAATTCCATGGTTGCTTTATCTGTTTCAATTTCTGCTAAAATATCGCCTTCTTCAATTTTATCTCCAACACTTTTTAACCATTTTGCCACAACACCTTCTTCCATGGTATCGCTTAAACGCGGCATATTTACAACTGTAGCCATATTTTATTTTATAAAAGGATAATCTTCTTGTTCATAAACCATATCATACATCTGTTGAGTTTCAGGATATGGAGAATCTTCTGCGAACTTTTCGCATTCTTTTACTTTCGCCTTCACTTCTTTATCCATAGAAGCAATTTCTTCTTCTGTAGCATACCCTTTTTCTAAAATAACTTCTTTTATTTGGGTAATTGGGTCTATTTTCTTGTATTCTTCAACTTCGTCCTTAGTTCTATAATGTTGTGCATCAGACATTGAGTGACCTCTATATCTGTATGTTTTCATTTCTAAGAAAGTTGGTCCATCTCCACGTCTTGCTCTTTCAATAGCTTCGTCTACAGCTTCTGCAACTTTAATTGGGTTCATAGCATCTACAGGTCCACAAGGCATTTCATATCCTAAACCAAGTTTCCAAATATCTGTATGATTTGCAGTTCTAGCAACAGAAGTACCCATTGCATAACCGTTGTTTTCCACAATAAATATTACAGGTAATTTCCACAACATTGCCATGTTAAAAGCTTCGTGCAAAGAACCCTGTCTTGCAGCACCATCACCAAAACAACACAAAGTTACAGCATCATTACCTTTATACTTATCAGCAAAAGCTAAACCAGCACCTAAAGGAATTTGACCACCAACAATTCCATGACCTCCATAAAAACGAAATTCTTTAGAGAAAATATGCATAGAACCACCCATACCTTTTGAGGTACCTGTAACTTTACCATACAATTCTGCCATTACTTTTTTAGGATCTTCGCCCATTCCAATTGGTTGTACATGGTTTCTGTATGCTGTGATCATTTTATCTTTCGATAAATCCATAGCATGCAAAGCACCTGCTAAAATAGCTTCTTGTCCATTATACAAGTGCAAGAAACCTCTTACTTTTTGCTGAATGTAAACAGATGCTAATTTATCTTCGAACTTACGCCAAAAAAGCATGTCTTTGTACCAATCTAAATAGGTTTGTTTGGTGATTTCTTTCATTTAAATAATGTGTTGATTTGTTTAATCGTTTAAACAGTTTCTAATTTATCTACAATACAAAAATAACTGTTTTAAGTAGAATAAAAAAACAAGGTTTTACGAATTTAGCGAAAACGATTGCGTTGGCTGTTTATTATTTGTCTTTTGCAATAATTAATGTAGCTTTTGCGCCTGTTGCTAAATTCCATTCGTTTGATGAAATTAACATGCCAGCATCATTAAAAACTTTAAAAGCAGCAGTGTTTGGACCAGAAGTACCTTGATTTAAGGCTTCAATTACAATTTTATTAATACCAACATCTAAAGGGATATTAAATTTCTGATAATTTTGCTCTAAAGTTAAATTGTAAATAACTGGAACATCGTTTACATAAATAGTAACTCTATCACCATCAGGATACTGATAATCTCTACAAATAATATTTACACTTTTAGAATCGGATCTAAAAGTACCTAAATCTTGATCTATTTTTGGAATAATATACTGACCATTAATTTTTTTAAACGACTTTAAAAAACGTTGTTCGTTTAACTTTTCTTTGGTTAAAATTCCTTTATTATTTAATTTATCTTCTTCTTGTTTCTTTTTTAATTTCGCATTTTCTTTGTCAAAAGCTTCTTTAAAACCATTTGTGCCATCAATTTCTAAAGATTTTGGTTTGATGGCTTCTTTAGAGTTATTTAAAATAACTGCTTTTGTTTTACCACCTTCTTTAGAGCCTTTATTAGAGTCTAATTGTGCGAAAATTGTTGCCGATAAAAATAGACAACTAATTGTAAAAAAGAATTTTAAATGTGATTTCATACGAATATATTTACAGCAATTATAGTACAAATATAATGCCGATTTTAATTGATGTTCTTTACAAACTGTTAAAAATGATTATTCAACAGGAAAATTAAAATAAGTGTTTCTAAAAGGCTCATTTCTTAATGTAAAATGCCACCATTCATTTTCATAAGGTTTAAAATTATTTTCTAACATCACTTTTCTTAATAGCATTCTATTTTCTTTTTGTTCTTTGGATAAATTTGAATGTAATGGATGTGATTGAACTCCGAAAAAATCATAAGGACTTCCCATGTCTAATTCTTTACCAGTTTCTGCATCAATAATAGTTAAATCTACTGTGCTTCCTCTTGTATGTCCAGATTTTGAGGCAATATATCCTTGGTTAAATAATTGCGATTTTGGCACTTTTGGATAGTATTCTTGCTTCATTAAAGTATCACTCAAAACCTTTGCCCATTTTACAAAATGATTTACAGCTTCTTGTGGTCTGTATGCATCAAAAACCTTTAAACTTAAGCCTTCTTTTAAAAGTTGAGTTTGTACTTTTTTTAATTGATGAGCAGCTTGTTCTGTTATAATTACACAATTATTTTTATAACCATCAATCTTTTTACCAATAAAATTATTGTTGCTTAAATATCGCATTTCTTTTTGAATTGATGCATCAACATCCTCTAAATAAACAAAACCATTAGGCAGTTCTTGCGCAAAATTTAAAGTACTATAAGCGAAGATAAATAAGAAAAGTATTTTTTTCATAGTTCAAAAATACTAAAAAAGGAGGGAAGTTTAGTAAGAACTATATCTGGCATAAAAATATTGAAAAATACCATAAGAAATAAAACCTAAAGCCATAATTGCCATTAAAACATCACCAAAAGACAAGCTATGCAAATAACTAAACATTTCTTGAGTTCCTTTTATTTTACCTGGATTTTTGGTTGAAGCTGCTTTGTAAATAAACCATGCAAATATTAAAAACGAAACACCTCTTGAACCAATTCCGAATTTGCCAGATTTTTCTAAGAAACTAAAAGATTCTATGTTTTTTGATTGCTCTATATGTTTCAGGTAACTTTTTTGATACACAATATAAAATTGATTCAATGCAGAAAATAATACGATAATTGCCAAAGCATAAATAATATATTCGCCATTTTCTATTTGTAATACTTTGGATACCATTGTTTCTTTTGAAACATCATTACTTGAAATATTAAATACTTTATAAAGAATTGATACTGCAAAAGAACCATAAATAATTCCTCGTGTAAAAAAATCGATGCTTAAAAAATACTTTGTTTTATCTTCTTCTTTCTTGAGTACTTTATAAGCCTTAAAAAATCGCCAAACTGCATAGGCTAAAATCCCAAGCCCAGTAATTGATAAAAGTATTTTACCAAAAAATTGATCTTGCAAAAAAGTAATGACACCATTTTTATTCGCTATTTTTCCTCCAAGATTTAAAGCTGCTAAAAAGGTTAAAATGCCTAAAACTATATAAAGAAACCCTTTTGTGTAAAAACCTAAAGTTCGTATTTTTTGCATCATTTTTTAAAATATAAATCAAAATTAGCGTTAAAAGAAGGCAGTTTGTAATACAATCAATTTAAATATGGATGTTTTTCAAATAAATAGCTAATTTTGCATCTTATGAACGAACTTACCTTAACAACTCCAGCACTTTTATTTTCGGCAATTTCTTTGATTATGCTTGCGTATACGAATCGTTTTTTGGCTTATGCTTCAGTAATTAGAAGTTTGCATGATCGTTATTTAAAAGAAAAAGATGATTCGCTTTTAAGACAGATTAAAAATTTAAAATTGCGTTTAAATTTAACGAAATTTATGCAAATTTTTGGGATTACAAGTTTGTTGTTCTGTGTGTTAACGATGTTTTTGATTTTTATAGGGTATGCTATAATTGCAGTGTATGCTTTTGGTTTGGGATTAATTTTACTATTGATTTCATTAGCTTTATTAATCAAAGAAATTCAAATTTCAACACAAGCATTGCAACATCACATAGCAGATATTGAAGAATATTTAAAGAAAAAGTAAGCTTTTTTGATTGAAATTATAACTTTGTAAAATGATCTCAACACCAAATTTCTGAAAAAGATATTTCACTAATTTTGAAGTTGATTTCTCTAAATTATTATTTCATTTTTAAAAGTGGATGATTTAAACCATTTACTTCATTTTTAATAACTTCAAATTTTTCGATGTTTGCAAAGAGTTTTGTTAAACTTTTAAAACCATAACTTCTTGGATCAAAACTAGGATCAATTTTTCGAAGATTTAAACCTAAGGTTGATATATGTGCTTTTTCTTCTTCATCTGTAGAAATATCAAAAGCTTTCATTACTGTTTTCCAATCGTCTTTAGAGAGTCTTAAATTAGGTGTAACTTCTTTTGCTTTTTTAGTAGTTGTTTTTTTAATGGTTTTCGATGCAGAAGCTGTTTTTTCTTCGATTTCTTCATTTTCTTCAGCTTCTTCTTTTAAGTTTTCGGTAAACGTAAAAACTTCGCAAGATTTTACAAAAGCAGTTGGTGTTTTTTTCTCTCCAATTCCCATGACAAATAAACCCTCTTCTCTAATTCTTTTGGCAAGACCTGTGTAATCGCTATCACTAGAAACAATGCAAAAACCTTCTGTATTTTTGCCATGTAAAATATCCATAGCATCAATAATTAATGCGCCATCAGTAGAATTTTTACCAGTTGTGTAAGAAAATTTCTGAATAGGCGTAATAGAATGTTGGTTAATAATTGCTTTCCAACTATTCATTTGTTGCGATGTCCAATCCCCATAAATCCTTCTAATGGTTGCTTTTCCATATTTAGAAACTTCATCAATAATTTCTTTAATTAGTTTTGGTTGGGCATTATCACCATCTATTAATACTGAAATATTGAATTTATTTTCCATCTTGTTATGAAGTTTTAATTTTTTTTATATTTTTTGAAAGAGCAATGAGACTATTTTTCAGCTAAATAATTGCAATAATCTCAAAAGTATTGTTGAACATGAAAGTTAGTAAATAAAAATCAGATAAAACAGTTGCGTTCATGTTATTATTTTGGCGAAAATCAACTATTTTAGTTTGTTTTTAATTTAAAGCTCTCCATCATTTCTAAAGGAGTAGCATGTTTTCTTCCAGTAGCTTTTTCAAAATCTAATGCTACATCATTGGCACCTTCTTTAATTCCTTGGTAAATTCCACCAATTACAGTTCCTATAAAATCGCCTAAGGCCGCTTTTCTTTCTTCTAAATAATCTTTCTCTGAAACAGGATTAAAAACCAATTTTGTGTCAAACACTTTATTGATGTAATTTGTTAATTCAGTTTGCGTAATTGCTTCACCAACTAAATTATATGTATTTCCATTGTGTTTGTTTTCAATTAGCATTTTTGCATAAGCATAGCCCAATTCAACACGACTTGTATAGGTGCATTTTCCATTTCCAGCACAATTTCTTATTTCGCCTTCTTTTATATACGTATCTAAGTATTCCAAATCTGGCTCAATATAAATTCCATTTCTACCAATTACCCAATCTAAACCAGATTCACGAATATCTTTTTCTGTCTGTCTATTGGTTTGTACTATTGGGCTAAAGGCATTATTTTTTTCAGCTCCTATAATACTTGTGTATACAATTTTAGCAACACCATTTTTTTTTGCGGCTTCAATTACATTTCTATGTTGCTCAATTCTTTTTTGTGGCTCGTCCATTCCTGAAACTAAAAGCACAGTATGTACACCTTGTAAAGCAGTTTCAAAATCGGATTGATTGTTGTAATCTCCTTTTCTTATTTCTACTCCTAAATGTTTTGCATTTTCTGGAGTTCGAGCAATTCCAATCACATTTTCTTTTCCAATTTCTTTAATTAAGTGTTTCACAATGGAAGCACCTAATTTTCCACTTGCTGATGTTACTGCTATTTTCATACTATTTATTTTCAGTTTTTTGATGAAATAAAATAAATTAACTTAAATCTAAAAATTGATATTTAAATTAAACCTCTTTTATGGCTGCTTCCATCTGTATTTCTGCCATATCTAAAAGCATTTTATTGTCTTTTGGTTTTAAGATAGATAGTTCCGTACACGATAATATTACAGGATGTATCTCAGTATATTTTTGAATAATCGAATGATATTTTTTCAACAAATCATCAGTTTCTGATTCGTTATAAATTTGTTTTCTTACTTCATCAATAAAAACCATATCTTTTTCATTTGGCAGAAGTACCTCAATGCCATTTTCCTTAAATTGGTTTTTGATATAATCGGATTTCATACTAAATAAGGAGCCAAACAGTACCACTTTTTCCCATTTGTTTTCTTTGATTTTTTCAATACTAAGATGAACAGGATGTAGGATGTTTTGAGAAATATTCAATCGATCAATAGTTTCGTGAAGCGTTATGTTTGGTACCAATAAATAATCAATATTTAAATTTTTTATTTGATTGATATAATAAGAAACTGCTGCATCTAATTTTTCTGAAACAGTAGGTAAAAGTGAATTAATTGCATCAAAATTTGCATTTAAAAGTAAAAACGGGCATGTACTATAACCTCCATTTTTTTTATTGTAAATGTTATTTAGTCTCTTTAAGTAAAAGGAAGTTGATCTACTTCCAAGACCTAATATTGCAAGTTTAGTTTTAATCATTCTATTAGTTTCTATTCAAAATATAATCAGCAAAATAAGCTTTACTATCCATAATTTTAGTTTTTAAACTAAAGTCTGTATCTGTGATGATTTTTTGAATCAATTCATCATTATATTTTCTTGAAATTTCGGTGTGAATTTTTTCTCCTTTTGCAAAATGATAGGTTTTGCCAATTGCTTTAATTTCTACAGATTGATTTGCTGTACTCATGATAAAACTCTTTGCAATTCCTTCTTTTTCATCATATTCTGGTTGATGTTTAAATTGCTTAGTATCAAAATTACCTTCTAAATCTTTGTTAATTCTATCTAATAAATTAATGTTGAATTTTGCAGTTACTCCTTGACTGTCATTATAAGCTGGACCCACAATTTCTTCTGATTTTATCAAGTCAACACCCAGCAATAATTTATCACCCAAATTAAGATTTGTACCTAAATTATAAATGAATTTCGAAGCTAATTCATCACTCATATTTCCGATGTTAGAGCCTAAAAACAAAATTACTTTTGGTTTTTTACTCGTTTTTAAAGAGTCTAAAACTTCAAAATAATCTCCTTGTTTTGTTTTTATAGATAAATCTGGAATCTCAGTTTTTAAATCTTCTTTTAAAAGTGATAAAGCATTCGAAGAAATATCAATTGGAAGATAGTCGAAATTGTATTTTTCATTGACTAATACTTTGAGTAATTCTTTGGTTTTTAAACCATCACCAGCTCCTAATTCAATTAACTCAAAATAAGAATCTTTTTGAATATCAAACGAATTAATAAGCTCTTGAGTTTTATTTTTAAAAATATCAAACTCACATCTTGTTAAATAATATTCAGGAGAATTCATGATCTCAACAAAAAGAGCGTCTCCTTTTTCATCATAAAAATACTTTGAAGGTAACGTTTTTGGGGTTGAATCCAAACCTTGTTGAACCTCTTTCTTAAATGTGTTTTTCATATTATTTTACTAATCTTAAACCTGTAAATTGCCATCTGTCTGAAGAATGAAAAAAGTTACGATAGGTGTTTCTACTATGATTTTTAGAAGTAGCCACAGATGCACCTCTCAAGACCATTTTATTACTCATAAATTTGCCATTATATTCACCAACAGCTCCATTTTCTTTTTCGAATCTTGGATATGCCAAATAAGCACTGTTTGTCCATTCCCAACGTTTTCCCCAATCTAAATTGTTGGATGCAATTTCCCATTCAAATTCGGTTGGCAATCGCATTCCTTTCCATTCTGCAAAAGCACTAGCTTCGTAATAATTTATGTGTGATAGTATCGCATTTTTATCAACTTTTTGCATTCCTGCAAGTGTGTAATAATGCCATTCGTTATCAATTTTATGCCAATACATTGGCGCATTTATTTTATCAGTATTAACCCAAGTCCAACCTTCATCTAACCAAATATTAAAATCTGAATATCCTCCAGAATTCATAAACTCTAAGTATTCTCCATTTGTAATTAAGTGATTGTTTATTTCAAAATCATCCACATATACTTTATGAACTCCTAATTCATTATCATAACAAAAATCGTTTCCTTGATAACCAATTTCGTAAATGCCAGCTTTTATTTTTATACTTTTTGTATCAATATTACTGTCTTTTACTAAATTAAATGCTGAATCTAAACTAGGTAACAAAGGATTATGACCCAACATATATTTAACATCTGTAATTAATAATTCTTGATGTTGTTGTTCATGATTTAAACCAAGTGTTACTAAATCTATCACTTTTTTATCAGCTATATCTTTTAGAAATTCTTGCATTTTAACATCTACATATTTTCTGTAATCTAAAACCTTACTAGTACTTGGTCTAGACATATTACCTCTGTTGTTTTGTAAAATTCTCTCACCAACATTGTTATAGTAACTATTAAAAAGATAATTAAAGTTTTTATCAAACTCTTGATAGTCTTTTACATGATTTTTCAGAATAAAAGTTTCAAAAAACCAAGTTGTATGTGCTAAATGCCATTTTGCAGGACTTGCAAAGTCAACTACTTGAATTGCATAATCTTCTATTTCTAAAAGACTACAAAACTCAATAGTTTTTTGTCTTATTAG
>CAXBPL010000060.1:0-15895 GCA_963977615.1 uncultured Polaribacter sp.
AATAACAATTTATTTTTGTTTTATAATTGATTTTTTAACCAATCACTTTTAATTTTAAAAAAGACACTAAATTTATAAAGTTAATCTTCTGAAAAAATATATTTATCTTCAAAATCAATTTTATAACCTTTTAAAAAATCGATATATTCTTCTTTAAAAGATTTTATTTTATGATGTTCCTCTTGATCTTTTATATATTTTATCACTTTATTAATTCCAGATTGACTAATTGTAAAAGCACCAAACCCTGTTTGCCATTCGAATTTACCTAACACAAATTTATTTTCATTTATCCATTTTGATGAATTTGCTTTGATATCTCTTATTAAATCTGATAAATTACAATTTGGTTTTGTGCCAATTAAAAGATGAATATGATTAGGCATGCCATTAATAATCATCAATTTTTGATCTTTCTTACTGATGATTCCTGTGATGTATTTATATAAATCAATTTTAAATTTTGATGTAATTAGATTATCTCTTCCTTTTACAGCAAATACAATGTGGAAATATAATTGTGTATATGTATTTGCCATTTTTTATGGATAATTTTTGAATTATTTTATAATTGATTTCTGAATATCTTTGCTTGTATTATATGTCGCTCTTACAGAGCTAAATAATGTTTTTGAATTATATTATTATTAATATTTCGCTCCTATGGAGCTTGGTTTTTAAGATTTAAATTATATTCTATTAATTTATCACTGCTCTGCAGTTTTAGTTTTGTTTTAATGTTTTGAGCTCCATAGGAGCTGTATATTAATAGAAATCAAATTACGTAATTTCGTCGAACTCCTTTAGGAGTGACATATTTAAATACCTATTATATAATTTTATCCTAGGTATATTAACCAATCACTTTTAATTTGGCGAATTGAAGTAATAATTTCTTTTTACCAACCGTTCCAAACTTTATCTCTGCTTTTTTATTAGGGCCATTTCCTTCTAAAGCAATTACTTCTCCACTACCAAACCTATTATGTTCAACAATATTACCAACTGCAATATTACCATCAAATAAATTGGCTTTTGGTGAGATTGCTTGTGATACTTTTTTTAAGTTTTTAGGAACAATAATTTCTTTCTTTTGTGCTAAATCTCGTTCTGCTTTTTTACGTTGAATTGGTTTTTGAAAACGGATTCCTTTTGGTGCATCTTCAAAAATACTTTTATCAATAAATCTATTTACAGAAGATTCTGGAACTTTTGGAGTTATGTAATGTAAATATTGATCATCTATTTCTTCTAAAAAACGACTTGGTTCTGCATCAATTAATTTTCCCCATCTATAACGAGTTTGTGCATACGTTAAATAAGCAACTTTTTCTGCTCTTGTTAATGCCACATAAAACAATCTTCGTTCTTCCTCTAACTCACTTCTTGTATTCATGCTCATAGCAGATGGAAATAAATTTTCCTCTAAACCAACAACATACACATACAAATACTCCAATCCTTTAGATTGATGAATTGTCATTAAAGAAACTGTAGGTTTGTCATCATTTTTTTCTGAATCAAAATCTGTAGCCAAAGCAACATCTTCTAAAAATGTGGTTAAAGAAGCATCTGCACCTTCTTCTATTTTATCAGTAATAAAATCTTTAATTCCGTTTAAAAGTTCTTGAACATTTTCTACTTTACTAACAGCTTCTGGTGTTCCGTCTTTTTCTAAATCTTTAATTAATTGCGTTTGTTTTACAACTATTTCTGCAATTTCAAATGCATTTTTTGTTTGCGATTCTATTTGCAAACGCAAAATCATATTCATAAAATTCTGCAACTTATTTTTTGTGCCAGAATTTAATTTTAGGTCAATTTTATCAATATATTTTAAAATATCAAAAATCGATTTTTTATAGTGATTTGCAGCAATTGTAAGTTTATCAATAGTTGTAGCTCCAATTCCTCTTGCTGGGTAATTAATAATTCTCTTTAATGCTTCCTCATCACTTGGGTTAATTAAAATACGCAAATAAGACAAAAGGTCTTTAATTTCTTTACGTTGATAAAATGAAATTCCACCATATATTTTATAGTCGATGTTCTTTTTTCTCAAGGCGTCTTCTATAGCTCTAGATTGTGAGTTTGTTCTATATAAAACACAAAAACTATCAGGAGTTAATTGATTATTCATCATATTTTCCCAAATAGATTGTGCTACAAAACGTCCTTCTTCACCATCAGAAATGGTACGCATTACGTTTATAGAATCTCCAGCATCATTACTCGTCCAAACTTCTTTATCTAACTTTGTTTTGTTTCTTGCAATTACAGAGTTTGCAGCATTTACAATGTTTTTTGTAGATCTGTAATTTTGCTCTAACTTAAAGGTTTTTACATCAGGATAATCTTTTTGAAAATTTAAGATATTCTGAATGTTTGCACCCCTAAAACTATAAATACTTTGTGAATCATCTCCAACCACACAAATATTCCCAAATTTATCTGCCAAAGCTCTAACAATTATATATTGTGAGTGGTTTGTATCTTGATACTCATCCACCATAATATATCTGAATCTGTCTTGGTATTTTGCCAACACATCTGGAAAACGCGCCAATAATTCGTTGGTTCTTAGCAATAAATCATCAAAATCCATAGCACCAGATTTAAAACATCTATCTACATATTCTTTGTAAATATTACCAACTTCTGGTCTGCTTGCATGTAAATCTGCTTCTTGTAAATCCGAATTATTAAAATACGCTCTTACTGTTATTAAGCTGTTTTTAAAGGATGATATTCTCCCTAAAATCTGTTTTGGTTTGTATTGTTCTTTGTTTAAATTCTTCTCTTTTATGATGGCAGAAATTAAACGAACAGAATCTTGCGTATCGTAAATAGTAAAGTTCGTTGGGAAACCTAATTTATCTGCCTCAGAACGTAAAATACGTGCAAAAACAGAGTGAAAAGTTCCCATCCAAAGATTTTTAGCTTCACTTTGCCCAACAACTCCAGCAATTCTGGCTTTCATTTCTTTGGCTGCTTTGTTGGTAAATGTGAGCGATAAAATATTAAAAGAATCAACTCCAGATTGCATTAAATGCGCTATTCTATAGGTTAAAACTCGTGTTTTACCAGAACCTGCACCTGCAATAATAATCATTGGGCCGTCTTTTTGAATAACAGCCTGTTTCTGTGCTTCGTTTAAAGTATTTAAGTATGTATTCAAGCGTAAATTTTGTATGAATTTGAAAGTGTGAATTTAACAAAACTATTCGTTTTTGAAAAGGAAGATTGCGTGTTTTTATACACAACTTATTATGACAAAAATTCGTCTTAAAACCCGAATTATTAAATATTCGTGTTAAAACCCGAATTATCAATTATTCGTCTTAAAACCCGAATATTAATGATATATTTGTAAAAAGATATTTTAGATGACCAGTATTTTAACAGGAGATATTATAAATTCGAGAGAAGTTGATTCTAATGAATGGCTTCCTTTAATAAAAAATGCTTTTCAAACAATTGGAGCATCACCCAAAATATGGGAAATTTATAGAGGTGATAGTTTTCAAATTGAAATTGAAAATATTGAAAATTCGCTACTATTTGCAATAAAACTGAAAGCAACTTTAAAGAAAATAAAAAATTTAGACGTTAGAATTGCGATCGGAATTGGAGCTAAAAACGATCATTACAAAAATATTACTGAAGGAAATGGAGAGGCTTTTATTTATAGTGGATTGGCTTTTGATACGCTTTTAAAAAAGCAAAATTTAGCAATTACATCTTCAGATAAAGATTTTGATGCCATATTTAATACTTCTTTAGCACTTGCATTATTAACAATGGATAACTGGACTGTAAATTCTGCAGATTTTGTCTTGAAATATTTAGAGAATCCAAATACGACACAAAAACTGATTGCAAAAGGATTAAAGATTTCAGAAAGTAGCGCAAGCGAACGCAGAAAAAGAGCAGGTTTAGATGAAATTATGCAGTTAGAAAAACTCTACAGAGAATTAATCAACCAAAAAATAAACCAATAATTATGTTGATATTTTTAAAGTTTTTATTGGCACACATTTTAGGAGATTTTGTTTTTCAGTCAGAAAAATGGGTAAAAGACAAAGAAGAAAAGAAAGTAAAATCTACAAAATTATACGTTCATATTGCTGTTCACGCTGTTTTATTATTGTTGATATTACAATTTGATTTGCAAAAATATTGGGCAGGATTTTTACTAATTGTTACTTCTCATTATGCAATTGACTTGCTAAAACTATACTTTCAAAAGAAGAAAACAAAAAGAATTTGGTTTTTTATAGATCAAATTTTACATGTTTTTATGTTGATTGTTGCCACTTCTTTTTATACTGATTTTTCTTTATCAACCTTAAACATCATTAACGAAGAAAGTTTATTATTGTTGATATTTTTACTGCTTGTAGTTTTTGTTGCTGCAATTATCATTAAATTAATTATTACACAATGGAATCCTGAAAAGAAAAAAGAAAACGACGATTCTTTGGCAAAAGCTGGTCAATATATTGGGATCTTAGAAAGGTTATTTGTATTCACTTTTGTAGTTACAAACCATTGGGAAGCTATTGGTTTTTTGTTGGCAGCAAAATCGGTTTTTAGATTTGGAGATTTAACATCATCTAAAGACAGAAAATTAACCGAATATATTTTAATAGGAACTTTATTAAGTTTTGGGTTAGCGATACTTTTAGGAGTTTTATATTTACAAACTTTAAAATTACTATCATAAAATGGAAGACAAATTCTTGGAGAGTATCGCCTATATTTTACCTGCAGCAGTTACTGGTTTTGTAGCTTATTATATGTTTAATAGCTATATAAAAAGCCAAAATTCGGAAAGAAAATTAGAAATATTAGCTGCAAAAAGAAAAGATTCTTTACCCATAAAATTGCAAGCTTATGAGCGCCTTTTATTATTTTGTGAGCGTATAAACCCCGTAAAAATGCTAATTCGTATTCAGCCTTTATCAACAGACACAAACGAATACCTACAGCTTTTAATTGCGAATATAGAGCAAGAATTTGAACATAATTTGGTGCAACAAATTTATATTTCTGATGATAGTTGGACAGCCATTTACGCTGCAAAAAGTGCTGTTATCAATAAATTAAAACAAGTTGCAGAAAATTCAAGTTCTGCAAATGAATTGCGTGAAAATGTTTTAATTGATTATTCTAAAACCTTGCCACCAACAGAAACTGCGATTGCTTTTATTAAAAATGAAGTAAAAAAACTTTTATAAAATCAAAAAGCTCTCTTTTACAGAGAGCTTTTCTTATTTATGAATATATAAACTCATAAAAAACGGGGGAATCTTTTATGAATACAATAAAATTATAAATTTATTTTTAAACCTAAATTGTAGTTTCTTCCACGAGTTGTAAAACCTGCAATTTCTTGAAAATTTTCATTAAAAATATTGATTACACTTCCGTAAAAAGTTACTTTATTTTCTAATAAACTATGGTTTATGAAAAAATCTACCAAACTGTAAGAAGCCAAATCTACATTGCCAAAATCCTTTGTTTCATCAACAAATCTGTAACTTAAAGAAGTAAATGTTTGTGGAAATAAGTTATAGTCTGCCTTGATAAAAAATTTGTTTTGAGGAATTTTTAATAACAAGTTTTCATCTCTATCTATATAGGTGTAATTTGCTAATAAATTTAATTTCTGAGACGCTTTGTAAGAAATTTCAGTTTCTAAACCTTTGGCAGAAAAAGTTCCTAAATCATTAATAGTCTGATAAGTTGTTGGATCATACCCTATTTTATTAGTTTCTTCTCTATAAAAATACGTTGCATTTATATTGATTTTATCACCTAAATTTAAATCAAAACCACCTTCTATAGTAACATCTTCTTCTGGTAATAATTCATCTAAAGTTGGCAATTTTGTAAAGATTTCTGATAAAGTTGGTGCTACAAAAGCAGTGCTATAAGAAGCAAAAACCTTAATATCATTTTCTGCAATTTTAAAATTGTAAGAAGGATTCACATCAAAAACAACGTTGTTTCCATATTCACTATGTATATTTAAACGAGTTCCTGCACTTAAATTAAAACCAAATTCCGAAAAATAATTTACAGACACATAAGGATCATAAAAATGTTGTTTTCCTGAACCTTCTTCAATAGTACTAAAAGAAGTTCTTTGAATCATATCTTGAAACTGAGAAGTAAAACCAACTAAAAAAGAAAACTGATTGTTGAATTTATAATTATTGTAAACATCAAAACCATAAACTTCTCCATAGAAAAAATCATTAGAAGGCGATTGATTTCTATCAATTTCAGTCAAGAAAGTTCTTACTTTTAATTCACCATTTTTGTAAGAATAATCTGCATTTACACCTACTCTTTTTTGAACGCTTTTTGAGTTATTGTCTTTATCAGCAGGAATACTTGCAAAAGTTACTGGATCATAATCAAAGCCATCAAAATCTGTAGAAAACTCATCATAACTAGATAATAAACCTATTTTTAATTTATCATTTACAGCATAATTAACTTTTAACAATACATTTTGTCTTGCAAATTTATCTTCTTCAAAAGCAGTGTCTGTTGTGCTTTCTGCAGCAGACAAACCACTAGAACCATTAGCATTTAAAGCTAATAAATAATCTACTTTTCCTAAAGTTCCATTAAAATTAAAGTTTGTCGAAAATTCTTCCCCAGAAAAATTAGTATTTTCACTTGATGAATTTGTACCAATAGAAGTTGTAAAAGTTCCTGCAAAACTATCTTTCGAAGATTTTTTTAAGATGATGTTGATAACACCTGTTGCAGCACCTGAACCATATAAAGTAGATGATGCTCCTTTTAAAACCTCAATACTTTCTATTTGATTGATATCTATTTGACGTAAATCGAATTCGCCATTAAAAGAGGATGGGTCATTTACATTTACACCATCAATTAAAATAGCTACTTGTCTATTTCGTCCACCTCTAATATAATACCCTAAATTTTGACCTTTTGTACTAAAATTACCGTTAATTTCTACTCCAGGAACGTCATTTAATAAATCTACAACTGTTTTTCCTTGATTATTTTGAATAGTTTCTTGTGTAATTTTATACACGATTTTACCAACATTTTTTTTATTGGTTTCAAATTTTGTAGCGGTTACTACAACTTCGTTTAAAGATTCTACTTTCTCTTTTTCTTGTTGAGAAAATACATTTGTGCTCACAAAGTTGCACGCCAAAACACTAACAATTAATAATTGTTTTTTCATTTTAATGATATAATTTAAAATTTGCCTTTTGCTTATGCAAAAAACAGTAATGTGCATCCCATAATTATTATGGAACCTAAATTATTCAGGTAAATTTCGTGTACGTATAGAAACAATAAGTACATAAACTTTTATCCCAAAAGTTATAACTTGTGATTTAGGGCAGGTCTCCTGACTTGTTTTATGTTATTTTACCTTCCCAACAATAAATTGTCAGTGGCATAAGAATAAATAACATCCTCAATTAAGGTGCTGAAAAAAAAAGTCCAGCATAAACTTACAGTTGTGGGAACAGTTCTGGCTTTTTACCAGATTCCCTTTTAATTCAATGTTAAAAAGATAACATCAAAACCAAAAATCGATGCAAATATATATGCAATCTTATAAACAATCTAACAAAATTACTTCTAAATTTTATACCTTTAAACTCTGAAATTTTGATACAATTATGAGGATAGAAAATGAGTTAAAATTAGGTTTTAAAGATGTAATGATTCGTCCAAAACGATCTACATTAAAATCGCGTTCGCAAGTAAGTTTAGAAAGAGAATTTAAATTTTTACATAGTGATGTTGTTTGGTCTGGAATACCAATAATGGCAGCAAATATGGATACTGTTGGTACTTTTGAAATGGCAAAAGCATTAGCAAAACATAAATTATTTACAGCAATTCATAAACATTATTCGCTTGAAGAATGGCGAGATTTCGCTACAAATTCATCCGAAGAAATTTTAAAAAATATTGCAGTAAGTACAGGAACTGGAAAGGAAGATTCTGAAAAAGTAAAAACTATTTTAGAAGAATTTCCGCAAATAAATTTTATTTGTGTCGATGTTGCTAATGGCTATTCTGAACATTTTGTAAATTTTGTAAAGAAAATACGCAAAAATCATCCAAAAAAAGTAATCATTGCTGGTAATGTGGTTACTGGAGAAATGGTGGAAGAATTACTTTTAGCTGGAGCAGATATTATTAAAGTAGGTATTGGACCAGGTTCTGTGTGTACAACTCGTGTTAAAACAGGTGTTGGTTACCCACAATTATCTGCCATTATAGAATGTGCAGATGCTGCTCATGGAATGGGTGGACAAATTATTTCTGATGGAGGTTGTAAAATTCCTGGAGATTTATCGAAAGCTTTTGGTGGTAGTGCAGATTTTGTAATGTTGGGTGGAATGTTAGCAGGACACACAGAAAGTGGTGGAGAATTAATCGAAAAAAACGGAGAGAAATTCAAAGCTTTTTATGGAATGAGTTCTGAAACTGCCATGAATAAACATGCAGGAGGTGTTGCAAATTACAGAGCTTCTGAAGGTAAAACTGTAGAAGTGCCTTTTAAAGGTGATGTTGAACATACAATCATCGATATTTTAGGTGGAATTAGATCTACTTGTACGTATGTTGGCGCAAGCAGATTAAAAGAATTAACAAAAAGAACGACTTTTATTAGAGTTCAAGAACAAGAAAATCAAGTATATAACTAATGAAAAACTCAAAAATTTTATTCTTTTTATCAATCTTATCAATCTCAATTTCTTGTAAAAAAGAAGTTATAAAAGTTGATGAAAATAATCAATCTGAAAGTACTATTAAATATGCAAAAGGTTTTGATATTGTTGATGAAAATGGAGTTAAAAAGTTGATTATAAAATCTGCGTATCAAAATTCCGATGAAATTTTTGAGTATATCATTCAAAATAAAAGTGATCAAAAAGAGGAAATTGAAAATACCCTCTTTACTCCTATTCAGAAAATTGTAGTGACTTCTACAACCCACATTCCTATGGTTGAGTTGTTAAATGAAGAAACTGCTATTGTTGGTTTTCCATATGCTAAATATGTTTCATCAGCAAAAACTAGAGCTTTAATTGATGAAGGAAAAATACAAGAAATAGGAAAAGAAAGTTCGCTAAACACAGAAATTTTATTGGATTTACAACCAGAATTAGTGGTTGGTTATAGTGTTTCTTCTGCTGATAAATCTTTAACAACGATTCAAAAAGCTGGCATAAATGTGATTTATAATGGAGATTGGTTGGAAGAAACTCCTTTAGGAAGAGCTGAATGGATTAAATTTTTTGGAGTTCTGTTTGATAAAGAAAAACAAGCAGATAGTATTTTTAAAGTGATAGAAGCTAATTATTTAGAAGCGAAACAAATCGCTTTGAAATCGGCAAAAAAACCAACTATTTTATCGGGTGCAATTATGAGTAAGGATATTTGGAATTTACCTGCTGGAGAAAGCTTTGTTGCTCAATTTTTAATAGATGCGAATCTAGATTATCTATGGAAAAATACAGAAGGCAAAGGTAGTTTGTCTTTGAGTTTTGAAAGTGTTTTTGACAAAGGTCAAAATGCTGATTATTGGATTACTCCTGGTTATTTCTCATCAAAAGAACAACTTTTAAATAGTAATGAAATCTATAATAAATTTAATGCTTTTCAAAATGATAATATCTATACACCAATTCTTAAAAAAGGAAAAACAGGTGGCGCAATTTATTACGAATTAGCAGGAACTAGACCTGATTTGGTTTTAAAAGATTTGATTAAAATTACAAATCCAGATTTATTACCAAAGTATGAATTTACATTTTTCGAGAAAATGAAATAATTATTGCTGTTGTTGTTGCTCTTGTTGTTTCTTTTTTTCTTTTAAACTGTCTAGATTCTTTTCTTTCTCAATTTCACTTTCTTTATTTTCTTTATTTTGATGTTCCATAAATTTAAAATTATGTTTAAATATATTCTATTTAAACTTAATTACATAAAAATAACATCAAAAAAAAACTCCAGAAAAAATTCTGGAGCCATTCATTTATACTGGGGAATCAATTTTGATTAATTTGTATAGCTAAATTAATTAATAAAATAATATTTCAGTAAAAATGAACGGGTAGTTTTTGGGTAGTTTATAGGTAAAAGGCTATTAATTAAAAGATTTTTCTAAGGTAATTGCTTCCTTCCTACTTTTAATATGTAATTTCTCGTAAATATTTTTTACATGAAATTTTACAGTATTTACAGAAATATTTAAAGAGTCTGCTATTAATTTGTTTGAGTTTCCTGTAATAATTAAATCAAAAATTTCTTTTTCTCTACTACTTAAAGTTTGTAAAATATCTTCTGAAATATCATCTTTAGTTTCTGTTTCAATTCGTTCAATCTTTTTAGAATATATTATAATTTCATTTGTCATAAACTCATTTTCATCTTTTAAAACTTTCATTCTATACAACACTGCAACTGATAGAATTATCATTTCTAAAAAAGCTCCAACTTTAATATTTGTAGGATTAATATTTAAAAATGAAATACCAAGAAATTTTAAAACATAATAATCAATACCAGAAATTAATATAATCACATATGCAAACGCTAAAATTTTTACGTAAATATTCTTTTTAAACAGTAATATAGATGTTGTCCAATAAATAGAAAGTAAGAGAAAAACTAGGAAATTTAAGGTAAGTAAAAAATAATAATTTTCTGAAATAAGAAACAATACACCCAAACCTATAATTACAGAACCAATTGAATAGCTAAATATTTTAAGTTTTGGAAAATGAGCTTCTAAAAGCAAATAGCTATTAGCAAATTTAGATGAAAAATAAGCTAAACAAATATAGTTTACAATCATTAAAAAATTATTGACCTTTTCACTAACATTAAAATAATTTAACATTCCATCCATTATAAATATACCAGAAGATATACTTAATAAAAACAAAGCATAATATAAAAAAGCATCATCTTTAAATAGAAAAAAATAGGATAAATTATAAGTGATAATTAGGAAAACAAAACCATAATAGAATCCATTTAACAATAATTGTTTATCATTTAAATAGGTAGATTCTCCTACTGAATTTAACTGAAATGGAATATATGCATGTAATTTAGGATTGATTTTAATGAACACATCATGTTCACGCGAAAATTGATAACTTATAAATCTCTGATTATTAAGCTTTTCTAACTTTTTTGTATTTTTATAAACATCAGCATTTTGTATTTTTTCATATAAAATTCTAAAAATATATTCAGATGATGTTTTATCAGCTGGAATTTTAAACCAATAACTTGCATCAGAATGTTTTTCCGAAACACTTTTTTCTACACGTGTAAAGGTTGCGTTTTCAATTGTATTTATAGAATATTCATTTTTTACATCCTTAAAAACATACACATCATTTTGTGCATATAAAATAGAATTACAAAAAATTAAAAAAAGTATGATTTTATGCTTCATTCACTCTTTTTTCTAAAGCATTTTCTCTCATATATAAGAAAAGTGGGAAAGTAAATGCAATCGCAATTAAAAATGTAAACGGAATTAAAACCCACCAATATTTAATTTTTAAACGTAAAGATTCAGGAATCATAAAAGCAAAAAATGTAAATACAACCACAGTTAAATCTGCTCCAAAAGATTTACCTGCAAAATTTTGTTGAGCATCTTGAAAAAATCCTACAAAACTTGCATTTTCAACTGTATTGAAATACTGGATATTATAATACCAAGTGTAGCAAATTCCTAAAATTGATAATAGTAAGTATAAGTGTTTTAGTTTCAAAAGGTTTTATTTAATAAATTTTAAAATTAATCGTCCTATTGAATTAACACAATCCTTTACAAATTCCGCAAGCCATTTATCTGAATCATTATCAAAATGTGATTCACTAAAACTATTTCTTGCATTGGAAACAGCATTTGTAATAGTCCCAATTAAATCTATAACTTTTTCTGGATACTGCATTTTACTTTCAATGAAATATTCAACTAAGTCTTTCTTAACTAATTTTGATAGTTTTGCTAAATCACTTTCTTGAGATATTTCAGAAATATTACTATGAATATAGGCTTTGAATAAACCTTCTAAACAAGAATAAGCATAAGTAAGAGTCAAATTATATTCACCATTTAAAATGGTCTTTTCCATTTTTAAAATACTTGCTTCTAATTTTATTGAATTATAGATACCTTTATGTATTTCAGTATTTTCTACAGGTTTTGCACTAAGACTATTATTTTTTTTATCTAATTCTTGAATTATATTATCTGGTGCTCCTAATAATTTTAAATCTTTTATGACTTCTTCTAATTTAATCTCTTCTTTTTCCCAGTTATGAAAAGCAAATAAAAAACTTTTAATTAAAACAAATAATTCATCTGAATCTGGCGAATAATATGAATTACAAGTACTTATAAACACATCAATTGAATTAGTTTTTTTATCTTCAATTGATGCACTTACAAAAACTCTTTTTCGCTCTACATACTCATACTCTTCTCTCCAAAAATAATCTAAATTAATTGAACTTAAATACCTTTTAAATTCTTTAGATAATAAAAATTCTCCAATTGATAATTCTAAAATGGATTCAATTAAAGGTTCAAGTATAGGTATTGGAGTATGAATCATAAATTATATTATTTAAAACAACTTCGTCTGATTCTCATCATCAATTCTTTTCTGTTCTGCTTTCTTTCTGGCTATCGATTTTTGCAAAGCAATTTTTGCTTTTTCTTCTGCTGATAATTCCTCTAAAACAGGTTTTTTAGTTTCAGGAACATCAATTGGCAATTTATCTTCAATTACTTCTTCATCTATAACTTCAATTTCTTCTGGAGTTTCTTCTTCTGGTTCTTCAAAAGGTAAAGATTCTAATAAATTAACTTGTTTAATTTTATCGGTTGTTAATTGGTTCCCAAGTGCTTTTATTCCTTTTACAGCAATAAACTCCTCGAAATTTACTTCTTCATTTTCCAAACTTCTTTTAGAAAACTGAACTTCTGCAACAGGTCTATAATCAGTTGCAACAATTTCTAACTGACTTTTTGGGTGATCAGAAATAAACTCCTCTTCCTTTTCTGTGGTTTCAATTAAAAAACGTTTTACATAATAACGTTCTTTTTCGCCATCAAAATAAATAGCCGAGACTGGCTTGTTAGGTTTCCATTTTTCCAACACAATCATATCATCTTCAAAATGCATTGCCAAGTTTGGTTTTACAGCCTTAGCTTTTCCACTTTGAGTAATGATTAATAATTTATCTTCTGCTCTAAATTCGCCTAATAATTCTCCTCTTTCGTCAACATTTAAACGTTGTACAGTATCATCAAACCAAATTTTACGAGGTTTTAAAGTAGAAACACCTTCGCTTTTAAAATCGACACTTTTTATAGAGTATTTTGTAATTCTATTTCCTCTAACAGATCTTCCTTTTACTGCCAAATCTGCAAAATCAATATCCCATTTCAATTTTTTAACACTACCAACTGCTCGTAAATTGACAGTAACAACTTCTGCTTCTCCATTTAAATTTGCAGAAAAATAATGTACAACAGAAGCTTTACTTCCATTTGTTAAATCGTATTCTTTATCACGAGTTGTAGACGTTACATTAAAGCGTTTCATATAACTTGCGCCTCTTGCACCATCTCTATACATAAAATTATAAACGGTACGTTTGTCTTTCTTTTTAAAAACAGCAACATGTATAATATCTTTTCCTACAAAGGTTTTTGCATCAATTTTTGTAACAGACATAATACCATCTTTTCTAAAGATAATAATATCATCAATATCAGAACAATCTGTAACAAATTCATCTCTTTTTAATGATGTTCCAATAAAACCTTCTTCTCTATTTACATACAATTTTGTGTTGTTCATAGCAACTTTACTTGCTACAATATCATCAAATATTCTAATTTCGGTTTTACGTTCTTTTCCTGCACCATACGTTTCTTTTAAACGTTTAAAATAGTTGATTGCATACTCAATTAAGTTGGCTAAATAATCTTTTACAACTGCAATCTTCTCCTCTAAACTATCTAAAAATTGTTTGGCTTTGTCAATATCAAATTTTGATATTTTCTTAATTCTAATTTCAGTTAAACGTGTAATATCTTCTTCTGTAACAGCTCTTTTAAGATGTTTAATATGTGGTTGCAATCCTAAATCAATTGCTTTAATAACCCCTTCCCAAGTTTCTTCTTCTTCAATATCTCTATAGATTCTATTTTCTATAAAAATTCTTTCTAAAGATGAAAAATGCCATTGTTCTTCCAATTCATTCAACTGAATTTCTAATTCCTTTTTCAGTAAATCAACTGTTAAATCTGTGGAATGTTTTAGCATTTCTGAAACCCCCACAAAAACAGGTTTGTTATTTTCAATTGTACACGCTAAAGGCGAAATTGAACTTTCACAATTTGTAAAAGCATACAAAGCATCAATACTTTTGTCTGGCGAAACATTTGGTGGCAAATGCACTACAATTTCTACTTCTGCAGCAGTATTGTCTTCAATCTTTTTAATTTTTATTTTGCCTTTTTCATTGGCTTTTATAATACTGTCAATTAAAGAAGTTGTGGTGGTTCCAAAAGGGATTTCATTAATCACCAACGTTTTTTTATCAAGTTGCGCAATTTTTGCACGTACTCTAACCTTTCCTCCTCTTTTTCCATCTTTATAACCTGTAAAATCTGCGATTCCACCAGTTAAAAAATCGGGAACAATTTTAAAACTTTTCCCTTTTAAATATTTTATAGAAGCATCAATTAACTCAATAAAATTGTGTGGTAATATTTTGGTTGATAATCCAACTGCAATTCCCTCTGCTCCTTGAGCCAATAATAAAGGGAACTTTACAGGTAAATCAATTGGTTCTTTTCTACGACCATCATAAGACATTTTCCAATCCGTAGTTTTTGGATTAAAAACAACATCCAACGCAAATTTAGACAAACGCGCTTCAATATATCTAGATGCTGCAGCTCTATCTCCAGTTAAGATATTTCCCCAGTTTCCTTGCATATCTATCAGCAATTCTTTCTGACCAATTTGAACCATAGCATCTGCAATAGAAGCATCTCCATGAGGATGATACTGCATTGTATGCCCAACAATATTCGCTACTTTGTTGTAACGTCCATCATCCAAATCTTTCATAGAATGCATAATTCTACGTTGCACAGGTTTCAAACCATCTTCTAAAGAAGGCACAGCTCTTTCTAAAATCACATAACTAGCGTAATCCAAAAACCACTCCTTGTACATTCCTGTAACTTTGGTAATGGTTTCAACTGGTTCCACCTGATTATCAATCTCTTCAGCTTGATTCTCTTGATTCGTTAATTCCTCTTCGTGTTCGTTCTCGTTTATTTCTTCACTCATAAAAAAAGCCCCTTTTAATTCCCCAAAGGAGAAATTTAGCTTGTTTGATTTATATTTTTGAGGATTTATGACGCTACCTCATATTCTGTTTTTTGCTAGCTTGCTTTTTTCACAAACTATCAAAAAGTCTTTTCCTTTAAAAAGGATTTAGGATACGCTAGTATCCTCTAATGTATCCAACTCAACTTTTAAATTATCAATGATAAACTTCTGTCTATCAGGAGTGTTTTTACCCATATAAAACTGCAACATATTTTCAATCGACATTTCTTTATCCAACATTACAGGATCTAAACGAATATCATCACCAATAAAATGGACAAATTCATTAGGAGAAATCTCACCCAAACCTTTAAATCGTGTTATTTCTGGTTTTCCTCTTAACTTTTCGATGGCTTCACGTTTTTCTTCCTCTGAATAACAATAAAAAGTTTGTTTCTTATTTCTAACTCTAAACAAAGGCGTTTCTA
>CAXBPL010000061.1:0-15472 GCA_963977615.1 uncultured Polaribacter sp.
TCTTTCTTCAGTATAATCACAATCTTGAAAAATTCCACAAGAAACATTGGTGCGTGCTAAAGGTTTAGTCGTTTCAAATTGCTTGTAAAAAGCTTCTAATTCTGGAGATAAATATTTCATAGTTATTTTTTTATCAAAAATAGTTTAAATTTTAAAACCTATAGATCAACAAAATCTTAAGAAATTATTAAATTTAAGAATTTTATGGTCTATTTGTGTAACAAAATAACATCTTAATCATCTTATAAATATCAACTAAAATACTAAAACTATGTTTCAAGATAAGCTACCAAACAATTCACCAAAAAGAAATAACACTATGAATGCTCACGAAATCGATTATAAGATTTTTGGAGAAGAAATGCAATTTGTAGAAATTGAATTAGATCCTCAAGAAGGCGTTGTTGCAGAAGCTGGAACTTTTATGATGATGGATGACCACATAAAAATGAATACAATTTTGGGTGATGGTTCTAATCAAGAAAAAGGAATTTTAGGCAAAATATTTTCTGCTGGAAAACGAATTTTAACTGGCGAAAGTTTATTTATGACCGTTTTTACTAATGATGGAATTGGTAAAAAGCAAATTTCTTTTGCATCTCCATATCCAGGAAAAATTATTCCTATCGATTTAAACGAATTTGGAGGGAAATTCATCTGCCAAAAAGATGCTTTTTTATGTGCAGCTAAAGGAGTTTCAATCGGAATTGAATTCTCAAAAAAGCTTGGAAGAGGTTTATTTGGTGGCGAAGGTTTTATCATGCAAAAAATGGAAGGTGATGGTTTAGGATTTATTCATGCAGGAGGAACTATGGCTAAAAAAGTGTTAAAACAGGGTGAAGTTTTAAAAGTAGACACAGGTTGTATCGTCGGTTTTACAAAAGATGTTGAGTATGATATAGAATTTGTGGGAGGCATTAAAAACACTGTTTTTGGTGGTGAAGGCTTATTTTTTGCAACTTTACGTGGGCCAGGAACTGTGTATATTCAATCTTTACCTTTTAGCAGATTGGCAGGGAGAGTTTTGGCAATGGCTCCACAAACAGGTAATGGAAGTAGAGGAGAAGGCTCTGTTTTAGGTGGAATTGGTAATATTTTAGATGGAGATAATAGATTTTAAAATCTATTTAAATAAAAAAATCCTAAACTTTTTAAAAGTTTAGGATTTTTATATTTTATAGATAAGAAAAAATTTAATTTTCCATAGAATGATATACAGAATTTACATCATCATCTTCTTCTAATTTTTCCAATAATTTTTCTACATCTGCTTTTTGCTCGTCGTTTAATTTTACAGTAGATGTTGGAATTCTTTCAAAACCAGAAGATATAATTTCGATATTATTTTCTTCAAAGTAAGATTGTAAAGAACCAAATTGCTCAAAAGGAGCATAAATTATAATTCCATCTTCATCATCAAAAACTTCTTCAACATCAAAATCGATTAATTCTAATTCTAATTCCTCTAAATCTGTAGTAATATCTTCTTTTTTCAAGGTGAAATTACACACATGATCAAACATAAAAACAACAGAACCAGAAGTTCCTAAATTTCCATCATTTTTATTAAAAGCGGCTCTAATATTGGCAACAGTTCTATTGTTATTATCGGTTGCAGTTTCTAAAAGAATAGCAATTCCATGAGGTGCATAGCCTTCAAAAAGTACTTCCTTATAATCTGCTGTATCTTTATCAGTAGCTTTTTTAATAGCTCTTTCAACATTATCTTTAGGCATATTTGCAGCCTTCGCATTTTGCATAACAGCTCTTAAACGCGAGTTTGCATCAGGATTTGGACCACCTTCTTTAATAGCCATCACAATATCTTTACCAATTCTAGTAAAAGTTTTTGCCATTGCTGACCAACGCTTCATTTTACGTCCTTTTCTTAATTCGAAAGCTCTACCCATTTATAATGATTGTTTTCTGTAAATTATTTAACACGCAAATATAAAAATTTGAAAGTTGATTTACAATTATTTTGATTGATGATTTGATAGTAAATATACCTATTGCTAGGTATTGACTTTTTATCTAGTTTTAATTATATTTACAAACAATCATAAATATAAAGAAATATGAAAAAAATTACTTTTTTACTTTTTACTTTAATAACAACTACCTTTTTAGGGCAGGATAAGCTTACGTCTAGCTTGTCTGAATATTATAATGGTACAGATTGGGTAAATAGCAATAGAACAGACTTTGAGTATGATAGTAATAAAAATTTAACTAAAGAAGTTGAATTTTATTGGGATAGCTCAACATCTACATGGATAAAATCTTCTGAATCAACATATACGTATCCTAATAATAATAAGGTTTTTCTTGAATATTATAATAGCTATTCTGGAGGTTCGTTAACACAAGAAAATAGAACAGCAAATTATTACGATACTAATGGAAATTTATATCAAATAAAAGACTGGGAAAATAATGGAGGTAATTGGATTGTACAATACGTTTTTGATATTGCATATGTTAATGGTAAAATTTCTTCTGCTATAAGTAAAGAATGGGATGGAGCTCTAGCTGAATATTTTTATGGTGATGATTCATCGAATATAACGTTAACTTATAATGCAAATGGTAAAGTTAGTATCTCAAAATCTGATAGTTGGGAAGTAGATGAGTGGGTAAAATCTGATAGAACAGTTTACTCTTATGATACTAATGATAGAATTACTGTGGAAGATGGTCAGACTTGGGATGGTGTAGATTGGGTAACTGATTACAAATCTGAATATACATATGATACTAATGGAAATGCTGTTATAGAAAAAGATTCTTATTTAGACGATAACGTTTTAATTGAAGGAGATGAGGAAACCATAACTTTTGATACCAGCAAATTAATGTCAAATTATGCACATCCTTTTAGAGACAAAACAGGAATTGATTTTATATTTTCTGCGGATGGAATTTTTAATAAAATTTTACAAAGATCTTCAACTAATTATAGAACAACGTATAATTACAATGAAGCTACTGCTGGAACACGTGATTTTAGTTTAGTTAATTTTGCAATATATCCAAACCCAGCAACTTCAGTTTTACATATTGATAACAGTAATTTTACGATTAAAAATGTTGAAGTTTATAATGTTCTTGGAAAGAAAATTATCACGTCAAATAAGAATCAATTAAATATTGAAAATTTAGTAAACGGAGTTTATGTATTGAAAATACAAGATGATAAAGGAAATATGGCAACAAAAAGATTTGTAAAAAAATAAACCACAAACATTTTTAGAGTTGCTTAAACAAAAAGACCTTTCAATTTTTAAAGTTGAAAGGTCTTTTTATGTTTATGAATGTTATTTTAAAAGTTGATAAGACTGTTTTGCAATCTCAATTTCTTCATTTGTAGGAATAATCAATATTTTTACTTTAGATTTATTTGATTGAATTTCTCTAATTTCTTTAGATCTAAGATTATTTTTATTTTCATCTAAATCAATACCTAAAAAATCTAAATTTTCACAAGCCAATGCTCTCATTATTCCAGAATTTTCTCCAATTCCTGCTGTAAAAACAATCGCGTGCACTCCATTTAAAACAGCAGTATAAGAACCAATATATTTTTTAATTCTATAAGCTGCTAAATTTAAAGCATTTTGGCAATCTGAATTTCCATTGGCTGCTTTTTCAGAAATTTCACGTAAATCAGAAAATCCAGCTAAACCTTGCAAGCCAGATTCTTTATTTAACAAATTGGCAACTTCATCGATAGATTTGTTGAGTTTTTTCATCAAAAAGAAAATAACAGATTGATCTATATCTCCACATCTTGTTCCCATAATTAACCCATTAGAAGGAGCAAAACCCATAGAAGTTTCAATACATTTTCCATCTTTTATGGCAGCCATAGAGCAACCATTTCCCAAATGAATGGTAATTATTTTTTCTGATGATTTTTCTCCTAAATACTCAATCGCTTTTTCAGAAACGTATTTATGACTTGTTCCATGAAAACCATAAGCTCTTATTTTATGTGTATCTAAAAAAGAGTTAGGAATGGCATATTGATAGGCTTCTTTTGGCATTGTTTGGTGAAAAGCTGTATCAAATATTGCAATTTGTTTTGCTGATGTAAAAATAGTTTCAGCAATTTCGATGCCTTTTAAATTTGCAGGATTATGCAAAGGAGCTAAATCAAATAAATCGTGAATATTATTTTTTACATCCTCAGTAATGATAACAGTTTCGCTAAATTTATTTCCTCCATGAACAACTCTATGACCAACAGCCTCAATTTCATCAACCGAATTTATGACTCCAATTTCTGCATCTAAAAGCGTTTTTGCAATTCTTCTTAAACCTATTTCGTGGTTTAATATTGATATTACTTCAGAATATTTTACGTTGTTTTTCTCGTGGGTAAAAATGGCGTCTTCAAAACCAATTCTTTCAACCAAACCAACACATTTTACAGTTTGAGAAGGCATTTCTATCACTTGATATTTTAAAGATGATGAACCTGCGTTTAAAACTAAAATATTCATAATTATGCTTGATTTGCTTGAATTGCTGTTAATAAAACTGTGTTAAAAATATCATCAACTGTACAACCTCTACTTAAGTCGTTTACAGGTTTGTTTAATCCTTGTAACATTGGGCCAATTGCCAAAGCTCCAGTTTCTCTTTGAATAGCTTTGTACGTATTATTTCCAGTATTTAAATCAGGGAAAATTAATACAGATGCTTGTCCAGCAACTTTAGATTCTGGCATTTTTGTTTTTGCAACAGACATATCTACTGCAGCATCATATTGAATGGGTCCTTCAATTAACAAATCTGGTTTCAATTTTTTAGCAATTTCAGTTGCTTTTCTAACTTTTTCCACTTCTTCACCTTTTCCAGAACTTCCAGAAGAATAAGATAACATTGCCACTTTTGCTTTGATGCCAAATGCTTCTGCAGATGCTGCTGATGAAATTGCAATTTCGGCTAATTGTTCTGCATTCGGATTTGGGTTTACAGCACAATCGCCCATTACAGAAACTCTGTCTGACAAACACATAAAAAATACGGATGAAACAACAGAAACGCCTGGTTTGGTTTTAATGATTTGTAATGCTGGTTTAATAGTGTGCATGGTTGTGTGCACTGCACCAGAAACCATTCCATCAGCTAAACCATTTAAAATCATTAAAGTACCATAATAAGAAACATCTCTTGTTAAATCTTTTGCTGTGGTTTCTGTTAAGCCTTTGTGTTTTCTAGCTTCGAATAAAGTTTTTGCGAAATTTTTATTATGGATAGAATCTTCAGGATCTAAAATATTTATTTTATCCAAATTTATTTGCAAACCAATTAGATCGCATTTCATTTGAATATCTTCCCTGTTTCCTAATAGCGTTAAGTCTACAATATCTAATAACTGCAAACGAGCTGCTGCTTCTATAATTCTTTGATCATTTCCTTCTGGTAAAACAATATGTTTTCTACTGATTCTTGCTTTCTGCAGAAGATTGTATTGAAACATGCTTGGCGTTAATTTATCAGAATTAAAATTCGATAAAATACTCGTTAAACCTTTTTCATTTACATGTTTATCAAAAGTATCTAAAGCCAACACAATTTTCTTAGTATTGCTAGCGTAAATTTTTGGTTTTACAGAGCCAATTTGATTCGAAACACCAAAAGTGCCTCCTTTTACAGAAATAATTGGAATGGTAGATTGTACACCTTCAATTAATTTAAGAATTGAATCTTCTGGAATTAAACCTCCAGTTAAAATAATACCTGCAATTTTTGGATAATTGCTAGAAGCATTTGCTTGCAGAGCTCCTAAAATAATATCTGCTCTGTCTCCAGGTGTAATTACCAAAGCATTTTTTTTGATTCGAGTAATGTAATTACGCAACTGCATAGCACCTGTACTATAACTGCCAATTGAATTATTTAAAAATTGTTCTCCAAATAAAACTTCTCCATTCAATGCTTCAACAACCTCTTTTACAGTAGGAAAAGCTAAATAATTTACTTTTGGAATTACATCTATTTGCACCGATTTTGGAATCGATTTATGCAATTCTGTTTTTATGTATTCAATTTCTTCTACTTCAGTTTTATTGGCGATTAAACCAATAACATCTACTTCTTTTTGTACAAAAGAATTGTAGGTAATTTGCATTGTGTTGATAAAATCTTTCTTCTTTTTTCCATTTCCAGCACCCACAATTAACACAGGAACTCCTAAGTTTTTGGCAATCATTAAGTTTACATCAACTTCTGTAAAACCTCCATCACCAGAAAAATCGGTACCTTCAATTAACACATAATCGTAAGTAGCTTCTAATTTTTTATATTTTTTGATGATGTTGTGAATTACCTCATCAGTTTTGCCTTCACTAATTAATTCTACAACTTCACTTTGTTCGTAAACAAAACAGTCTTTGTAGTCAATATCTAAATTAAAATAATTAATTGCTGTATATGTATGGTTATCGAATTCGTTATTTTCTCCTTTGTTGATAATCGGTCTAAAATACCCAACTTTAGAAGATTGATTAAGCATCATTCTTAAAATACCAAGAGATATTAAAGATTTACCACTATTAGGCTCAATAGTTGTTATATAAATAGATTTACTCATTTTTAGTAATTTTTTGCAAAAATAAGGCATAAAAAAATGACTAATTGTGATATTAGTCATTAATTGTTTTAGTTAAGATGTAGAAATTTCATTTTTTCACCTCTTTTTAATTTCTCTTTAGCTTTTTTATGATTTTCTTCGAATTCTTCTAGATTAGTAAACTTACAAATACCATAGGAATATTGATATTTAATAATTTCAAAATCTATTTTGGTCAAAATTTTATTGTTTGATTTACAAGTAGAAAAAATACTGTTGCAAGGTAATTTTGATGAAGTAAAAAAATAGCCTAATGATTTGTAAAAATATTCAAGTAAATAATTAGCATGTATTTGTTTGTTCAATGAGCCATACTTTTTTAAATTTATTTCTAATTCAGCTTTATAGATTTTATTTCGATTCCAATTTACATAATAATCTACATATTTGTTATTTTTTATATTAGCTGATTTGGTGTTTTTATTTAAACTATCTAGTTGATAAATAACATAATTTGATTTTTCTTTATCTTTAACAAAAGTTATATTTAAAGAATCAATATTGTTTGTTAATTTAGTAGCTTCATCTTCTAATTTTTTCCTATAATAATCGTCTAAAGAATCATCAAAAAATATTCTTATAGGTTTTTTCCAAAGTTTCATATAAACTTTATTCTTGCTAACATTGTTGTATTTTTTGAATACAACATCTTTATAAATTTCTAAAAAAGTCGAGTCTTTTGGCTCATATTCTACAATTTTTGCATTTAAATATCTTTCATCATCATCTAATATTAATGTATCTTTATTGTTGATGAAAAAATTCCCTGGAGTAAATTTTATTGTTCTTTTTGGGTATTTCTTTTTATAATCTTCAATAGATAAAAATGTACCGTGAATTCTCTTATTTTCCTGACAAAAAGAATTTATTGAGAAAAATAACAAGACAATAGCAATAGTTTTGTACGTCATTATCTAAACTTGTAAAACTCCCATATTAAACTTCTTTTCAATTGGAGCGTGGTTTGCAGCTTCAATTCCCATAGAAATCCAAGTTCTGGTATCTAAAGGGTTAATCACACCATCTGTCCAAATTCTTGCAGCAGCATAATATGGAGAAACTTGGTTGTCATAACGTGATTTTATTTTATTAAAAAGTTCTGCTTCTTTCTCTGGTGTAATCTCTTCACCACGTTTTTTAAGTGAAGCAGTTTCTATTTGTAACAACACTTTTGCAGCAGAGTTTCCACTCATTACAGCTAGTTCAGCACTTGGCCAAGCCACAATTAATCTTGGATCGTACGCTTTACCACACATTGCGTAATTTCCTGCGCCATAAGAATTTCCGATAACAATTGTAAATTTTGGCACTACAGAATTACTTACTGCATTTACCATTTTTGCACCATCTTTTATAATTCCTCCATGTTCAGATTTAGAACCTACCATAAAACCAGTAACATCTTGTAAGAAAACTAAAGGTATTTTTTTCTGATTACAATTGGCTATAAAACGTGTGGATTTATCAGCAGAATCATTGTAAATCACACCACCAAATTGCATTTCTCCTTTTTTAGTTTTCACTAATTTACGTTGGTTGGCAACAATACCAACTGCCCAACCATCAATTCTTGCATAACCAGTAAGGATGGTTTGTCCATAACCTTCTTTATATTGTTCAAATTCAGAATTATCTACCAAACGCTTTATGATTTCTAACATGTCATATTGTGCGTTTCTTTCTTTTGGTAGAATTCCAAAAATATCATCTTGATTTTCTTTTGGTTCAAAAGATTCAGTTTTGCTAAAACCAGCTTTGTCATAATCACCAATTTTATCAACAATAAATTTTATTTTGTCAAGTGCATCTTTATCATCTTTGGCTTTGTAATCTGTAACTCCAGAAATTTCGCAATGTGTAGTCGCTCCACCTAAAGTTTCATTGTCAATAGATTCGCCAATGGCAGCTTTTACCAAATAACTTCCTGCTAAAAAGATACTCGCAGTTTTATCTACAATTAAAGCTTCATCACTCATAATTGGTAAATATGCACCACCAGCAACACAACTTCCCATTACTGCAGAAATTTGCGTAATTCCCATAGAACTCATTACAGCATTATTTCTGAAAATGCGCCCAAAATGTTCTTTGTCAGGAAAAATTTCATCTTGCATTGGTAAATAAACTCCAGCAGAATCCACTAAATATATAATTGGTAATCTATTTTCTATGGATATTTCTTGCGCTCGTAAATTCTTTTTTCCTGTAATAGGAAACCAAGCACCTGCTTTTACAGTAGCATCATTGGCAACAACAATACATTGCTTGCCTTTGATATAGCCCATTTTTACAACAACACCACCTGATGGGCAACCTCCATGTTCTGCATACATATCTTCGCCTGCAAAAGCACCAATTTCTATCGATTTTTTATTTGAATCTAATAAATAATCAACTCTTTCACGAGCTGTCATTTTACCTTTTTCATGTTGTTTATCGATTCTTTTTTGACCTCCACCTAATTTTACTTTGGCAAAACGTCTTTTTAAATCTGAAACTAAAAGTTTATTGTAATCTTCGTTTTTATTGAAGTTGATGTCCATAGATTCTCTGTAGTTTATGAATGCTAAATTAAGGATTTTAACTGTAATTTTTTATGATGTTGTCTACAGTTTTTGCAATTTCATTATATTTATTTTTTTTATATAAACGACTAGGTTTTGCAACTCTTTCTGCACAATTTTTAACGGAACAAGTTTCACAAGTAACGCCAACAATTTTTTTGGGAAATGTGTCTTCCTTTAAAAAAGTAAATTTCTTTTTTAAATGAGGAGAAAGTAATAAACCAATACTAACACTTCTACTAATATCTTTTTTAAAAGGATCTTGAGTTGCTGATGAAAGCACTAAATATTCATTCTTTTGATTTATATAAGAAGAAATTTGAATACCAAATGTGGCTCTAGATTTGATGGAATTTTCTAAATCTTGAATTGTTTTTATAGAAACCCAACGTCTGCAATAATGCTCATTATTTCTGTTAGCATGAGGTGCTTGTTGTTGTGTAATATGCAATTCTTTATTTAATCTAAATTCAGGTGAATTTGTTTGATGTGTAAATCGTAAAAAGAATAAGTTTTTTATGTTAAAAAATTTAGGTAAAATACTCGTTAAACGTTGATAAAAAGTTTCTTGAGAACAATTAAAATGCTTTATAATTTGATGTAATTTTAAAGGTTTCCATGTTTCTAAAGCAAAGAATTTTGTTAATTTATCGTTCAAATTTTTTCTTGGGATAATTAATGCACCTGCAAAATAAGAAGCAATAAAATTATTTAAAACCTGATCAAAACTTTCAAATTTTATCCAAGGAAAAGTATATAAACGTTCATCAATATTTAAAAAATTATAGGCAATTTCTTTTGCGTAAATAAAAGTTTTTTGAGCTTCAGAAATATTTTTATCGATTAATAAAATCTTTTTTGTAGGGATATAAATATTCCTTAATTCATCTAGATTTTTATGTTTTTGAAGTTCTTCATTATCAATTGTGTAACCAAATTCTTCTACTAAAATTTCTTCTAATTCTTTAGAGGTTATTCTTTTTGATAAATTGATGTGATACGCTTCTGCAAATTTTTCTACATCATTCTCAATATCTTCAAAATAATTATTGTGCGCTTCTTGGTAAGAACGCAAAGAAGCTAAAAAGAAACTTTCTCTGGTTAAATTATAATTTTGAGCAATTTTAATAATGGTACTTATAAACGCATTTACTTTTGCAGGTGCATTTGCGACAATATCAATTAAATTGTTTTCTTTAATTCCGAATAATTCTAAAGGTATTTCTTTTAAGATTTTAGATTGCAAAATTTCTCCAATTGGCGCTAAATTTTTATCCAACTTTAAAGAAACCATATGATCGTAAGGAACTTCTAAACTTTCTGAAAGTAATAATATTTTATCTGTCTTTGGATATTTCTTGCCTTTTTCAATCTCGTTTAAATAAGATTTTGATAAACCTGATAATTTTGCCAATCCAAAAAGAGAAAGATTTCTCTCTGTTCTTATTTGCTTCAATTTTAAACCAAAAATTAAGCGAATATATTCGTCTTCTATCATCATAAATCAAATGTAATACTATTTAGCGAATTAATAAAAATAAAGTTTTTATTAAATTTAGCGAACGTTCGCTTGTGAGGTTCAGAAATTATTTATATCATTGTAGAGTAGAAATTAAAACAGTCTAATTATGGAAGAAAATACAATGACCAAAGAAATCACTTTTAAAGGTTTTAAAATTGATAATTACAAAGACATTTTAACAAATGAAGCACAACTTTTTTTGTTAGAATTACACGAACGTTTTAATCAAAGAAGATTAAAGTTATTAGAAGAAAGAGAAGTGGAGCAAGCTTATTTTGATGCTGGAAATTATCCTTCTTTTCCAGAGGAAACTAAAAGTGTCAGAGAATCTGATTGGGTTTGTGCGCCTTTACCAAAGGATTTATTAGACAGAAGAGTAGAGATTACTGGACCTGTAGATCGTAAAATGGTGATTAATGCACTGAATTCTGGCGCTAAAACGTTTATGGCAGATTTTGAAGATAGTAATGCTCCAAGCATTCAAAATAATTTGAATGGTCAGATTAATTTACGTGATGCAAATAATAAATCTATTTCATTTTATAATGATAAAAAAGATAAAAGCTATCAATTAAATGAAAATACAGCAACTTTATTAGTAAGACCTAGAGGTTTGCATTTAAACGAAAAGCATTTTACTGTTGATGGTGAAGAAATGTCTGGTTCTTTGGTTGATTTTGGATTGTACTTTTTCCATAATATTAAAACTTTACAAGAAAGAGATTCTGCAACATATTTCTATCTACCCAAATTAGAACATTATTTAGAAGCACGTTTTTGGAATGATGTTTTCGTATTTGCACAAGACTATTTGAATATTGCTCAAAACTCAATTAAAGCAACTGTTTTGGTGGAAACAATTACAGCTAGTTTTCAATTGGACGAAATTATTTATGAATTAAGAAATCACATGGCTGGCTTGAATTGTGGAAGATGGGATTATATATTTTCTTATATCAAAAAATTTAGAAACCATACTGGTTTTATGGTTCCAAATAGAGACCAAGTAACTATGAAAACTCCGTTTATGGAAGCGTATTCTTTAAAAGTTATTCAAAGTTGCCATAAAAGAAATGTGCATGCAATGGGTGGAATGGCTGCACAAATTCCGATTAAGAATGATGAAATGGCAAACCAATTGGCTTTTAAAAAGGTAATAGCAGATAAAGAAACGGAAGTAAAGAATGGGCATGATGGAACGTGGGTTGCGCATCCAGGATTGGTTTCTGTGGCTATGGAAGTTTTTAATGAAAATATGTCAACTAAAAATCAAATTCATGTAAAAAGATCGGATGTAAATGTAAGTGAAACTGATTTAGTAGAAATGCCAAAAGGAACAATTACAGAAGATGGAATTAGAAAAAATATAAATGTTGGTATTTTATATATAGAAAGTTGGTTAAGAGGAAATGGCGCAGCTGCTATTTATAATTTAATGGAAGATGCTGCTACTGCAGAAATTTCAAGAACTCAAATTTGGCTATGGCTTCAAAATAATGTAAAAACTACGAATGGATTAACTTTTAATACTAAAAATTATGAAAAAATCAAACATCAAGAGATTGAAAAAATTAAAAATTATGTTGGAGAAGATAGATTTAATCATGGTAAATTCCAGAAAGCAATACAGTTATTTGACGAGCTTGTTTTAAACAAAAATTTCGAAGAATTTTTAACATTATCAGCTTACAATCACATTTAAAAAAAAATGTCTCGCAACTACTGTAATAGTTTGCGAGACGTAATTATCAAAATCCAGAAAACCTTAATAATTAAAAGACAAAATTATGAAAAATTTATCACAAAGTAGTTATAGTTCAGCTTTAGAAACTGTTAGAAATTTGAAAGAAAAGTATGGTAATTCTTGGAATGCTATTAACTCTGAAAATGCTGCAAGAATGGTTGCACAAAATCGTTTTAAAACAGGATTAGAGATTGCAAAATATACTGCTGCAATTATGAGAAAAGATATGGCAGCTTATGATGAAGATTCGTCAAATTACACGCAATCTTTAGGTTGTTGGCATGGTTTTGTGGCGCAACAAAAAATGATTGCTGTAAAAAAGCACCATAAAACAACTGCTAAAAGATATTTATACCTTTCAGGTTGGATGGTTGCTGCTTTACGCTCTGAATTTGGTCCTTTACCAGATCAATCAATGCACGAAAAAACAGCAGTTTCCTCTTTAATAGAAGAGATTTATGATTTTTTACGTCAAGCAGATGCAATAGAACTGAATGACTTATTTAGAAGATTAGAAAATGGGGAAAACGTGCAAAATGAAATTGATAATTTCGATTCGCATATCGTACCAATTATTGCAGATATAGATGCAGGTTTTGGAAACGAAGAAGCAACCTATTTATTGGCTAAAAAAATGATTCAAGCTGGAGCATGTGCAATTCAAATTGAAAATCAGGTTTCTGATGCAAAACAATGTGGACATCAAGATGGAAAAGTTACGGTTCCACATGAAGATTTTATTGCAAAATTAAATGCAATTCGTTATGCATTTTTAGAATTGGGAGTCGATGAAGGAGTTATTGTTGCAAGAACAGATTCTGAAGGAGCAGGATTAACTCAAAAATTGCCTGTAAGTCAAGAAGCTGGAGATTTAGCTTCTCAATATTTGGCTTTTGTAGAGGCTGAAGAAATCACTTTAAATGAAGCAAATGAAGATGATGTTTTACTAAAAAGAGGAGGAAAGTTATTAAGACCCATGAGGTTAGCAAACGGTTTGTATAAATTTAAGGAAGGTTCTAATATAGATAGAGTTGTGTTAGATTGTGTTACAAGTTTACAAAATGGCGCAGATTTATTATGGATAGAAACGCCTACACCAAATGTGAAGCAAATTGCAAACATGGTTAACAGAGTTAAAGAAGTTATCCCAAATGCAAAATTGGTGTATAACAATTCTCCTTCATTTAATTGGACTTTAAATTTTAGACAACAAGTTTATAGTGAGATGCTTGCAGAAGGAGAAAATATGACTGCTTATGATAGAAATAACTTAATGGATGAACAATATGATGTTACAGAATTGAGTTTTAGAGCGGATAAAAAAATTAAAACTTTTCAGGCAGATAGTGCAAGAGAAGCAGGTATTTTTCATCATTTAATAACTTTGCCAACTTACCATACAACAGCCTTACACATGAATGATTTAACTGAAGGTTACTTTGGTGAAGATGGAATGTTAGCCTACGTTAAAGGTGTGCAAAGACAAGAAATTAGAAAAGGAGTTTCTTGTGTAAAACATCAAAGAATGGCTGGTTCTGATTTGGGTGATGATCATAAATCTTTTTTTGCGGGAGATAAAGCTCTAAAAGCTGGTGGTGAAAATAATACTTCTAATCAGTTTGAAGTTGTTGAAAAGTCTAAAAAAGAAACTATTAAAGTAGGGAAAGTTGCTTAATAAGTTTGGGGAATAGATTATTTGAAAAAAACCTCTTTGAAATATTTTAAAGAGGTTTTCTTTATTTTCTCAAAAGTGAAAAATTTCCTTTTTTGTTGATTGTTGGTTTTGTAGTATCAGCAGGAATTAATGTAATATTAAACCAATAATCGTCAGAAGGTAATAATTTTCCTTGAGACATTCCATCCCAACCTTGGCTATCTATTGGTTCTTGTGCTACTAATTTTCCATATCTGTTAAAGATATTGATGCTCGCATTTGGATAAAAATCTTTATTAGCGCCTTTTACAACCCAAGTGTCGTTTTTTCCATCACCATTTGGTGTAAAGAATTTAGGAAACTGAATTACAGAAACTAACAACATTTCATCTGGTGCACAACCATTTTTATCGTTTACTATTATTTGATACACACCACCTTCTAAGTTTTCAAACAGCGGTTCGTCTTGAAAACCGATAATTGGAATTCTTGAGTTATCATCTGTATTTACAATTGCAAACTGATAGTCTCCAGGGCCTAAATCGTTATTAATTGTATCAATAGAAATCGATAAATTATCTTCACTACCAATGTTATTTCCTTCATCAATAATTGTAATAAAACTGCGTTCTAAAATAGCTGGATTGGATTCGTTAATAACAATATTTTCTGATCTTTCACACAAAGTACCATCTGTAGTTGTTGCAGTAACTGTGTAGGTTCCACCAGTTGTAATGTTGATATTATCTCTAGAAGCTGTGTTTAAAACAGTTCCATTTTCATCTTGCCAAATGTAGGTGTAAACATCTCTTGCATTTTCTGCAGCAATGTTTAAAGGCAAATCATTCAAACATAAAATTTGAGGAGTTGTCACTGTAAAATCGGGTAATGTGTTTACGATGACATCAAAAGTGGCATCATCATTAACACAAAATGTATTTTTATTTTCAATTCGAACAAAAATAGTTTCTGTGGTATTTGTATTTTGATAAGGAGAAACAATGGCTCCAGCTCCAGAAGTAGCATCTGCTTGTGAGCTATGAAAAGTAACATTAAAATCGTTTGGACTTTGAGTTGCTCCTAAAATTTCAGTTATTTTACTATCCAAATCGATGTTTTGAATAATTCCATTGGCATCATCACCATCTAAAGCATTATCACAATAAGCTAAATTGGTTGGTACAACAAAAACTGGTTCAGGGTTTATAATCACATCAAAATTAGAAATTGGGTTAGCACATTGTGTATCCGTATTAAAAATACGCACAAAAATTGTTTCTCGATTTGGAGTGCTATTCGAATATGGAGAAATCAAAGGATTATTTCCATTTCTAGCTTCAGTCAAAGA
>CAXBPL010000062.1:0-15111 GCA_963977615.1 uncultured Polaribacter sp.
TGGGCCATCATCAAAAGAATGTCCTAAATGACCACCACAAGTATTGCATTTTAATTCGGTTCTTGCATACCCAATTTTGTAATCTACATCTAATTCTACATTACCTTTTACAGCTCTATCAAAAGAAGGCCAACCAGTTCCTGAATCGAATTTATGTTCAGTTTTGTACAAAGGAGTTTTACAACCTGCACAAACAAAAGTTCCTGCTTTTTTAACGTCATTTAAAGGACTTGTAAAAGGTCTTTCTGTGCCAGCTTCACGTAAAACATTGTAGGCAATTGGCGATAATTGCTCTTTCCATTCTGCATTAGTTTTTTCTACTTTGTACGTTTTTGTTTCTTTCGATGAGTTTTGTGCAGTTCCAACACAACTGATCATCAATACTAAAATACATATACCTGCTAATTTTTTCATTTGTTTTGTTTTATAAAATTTACAATTCTGTTTGCTATTTCCTTATCTCGAAGAATTTTGGTGTGTCCTAATCCTTCTGAAAGCAACAACGTTCCTTTATTTAAATTTAGACGAATATTTACAGCACAACTTACAGCAACATCTCCATCTAAAACATCATGAATTACCAAAACAGGAACGTTTATTTTTTTGGCAACCTCATTCGTATCATAATCAATGAGTTTGATGTTCCATTTCTTCTCAAAATATTTTTTAAGTTGATGACCAAAACGCGTGTTTAAACCTAAATTATGTGCAAAATTAATTAAAATATCTTCAACTGTATCCCCAGAACCAACAGTTATTAAACGTTTAAAAATTGCTGTTTCAGCTTGTGTGTTCATAATTGCCATCGCTCCAAAAGAATGACCAACAGCAGCTTCAAAAGGACCAAATTCTTTATTTATCGCTTTAATACTTGCTATATATTCTAGTAAATTAGTTGTTTTTCCTGGCGATTTTCCATGTGAAGGAGCATCAAAAGCAATCACCATAAACCCTTTTTCTAATAATAAATTAGCAATCATAAATAATTGAGTTCGTCTTCCTGCCCAACCATGAGTTAACAGAACTTTTTTATCTGAATAACCATAAGATAAAATATGAATATCTTTTTGAATCGATGAAACATGCAACGTTTTTTTCTGTGCAGCTTCGTCCATTGCTAATTCTCTTGTAGGTGTTTTAAATCTGATAGGAGTTGTAAATAATTTTGCTGCAAAATATAGACTAATACTATCTGAAAAAATATGGATAGTTTTAAAAAACCACTGAACTGCTTTTGGAATTTTTAAACTTGATGTTAATTTTTCTTTATCGAAGAAAGACTGCATAATATCTATTGAAGTTACTTTAAGAACTAATAAAGCACAAATATTAATTAAATAATCAATAAATTGCTACCGAAAATCAAAAGATATTTAAAAATGAAAAAAATAACAACTTTATTACTATTAGTATTTCTATTCACTGAATGTAGTACTGTACCAATTACTGGAAGAAAACGTGTAAATTTTGTAAGTGATTCTGAAGTTTTACCTGCAAGTTTTGCACAATACAAAGGTTTTCTAGAAGAAAATAAGCTTTCTACCAATAGGGAAATGACGAATCAAGTTAAAAATGTTGGTCAAAATATTTCTGCTGCTGTAGATCGTTTTATGAGAGCAAATGGAATGGCAGAAGATGCAAATCAATATAAATGGGAATTTAATTTAATTCAAGATGAAACTGTAAATGCTTGGTGTATGCCAGGAGGAAAAGTGGTTTTTTATACTGGAATTATGCCAATTTGTGATAACGAAAATGGAGTTGCTGCAGTTATGGGTCATGAAGTAGCACACGCATTTGCAAAACATGGGCAAGAAAGAATGTCTCAAGGACAATTGCAACAAATTGGAGGTTTAGCAGTTGCTTTAGGAACTTCTGGAGAAAGCTCACAAACACAACAAATTTGGAATACAGCTTTTGGAGTTGGTTCTGGTTTAGGAATGTTAAAGTTTAGTAGAGTTCATGAGCAAGAAGCAGATAGATTAGGGTTAGTTTTTATGATTATGGCTGGTTATGATGGAACAGAAGCTGCTGAAGTTTGGGTAAGAATGAGCGAAAAATCTGGAGGAAGTTCTCAGCCAGCAATTTTAAGTACACACCCAACAAACGAATCTAGAATACAAGATTTAAAAAATTATTTACCAACTGCTAAGAAATATGCAGCTCAGTATAATAAATCTGGAAATACACAAATGAAATAATTTAAAAACATTTAGATTTCATATATTTAGCCGTTCAATTTTTTTGAACGGCTTTTTTAGTGAAACACTTTTTGAAATATTAAAAAGATAAGTTTTAGCCATTTTGGTTTTTTAAAACGAGATTCAATAATTAAAAATAACTTGATGTTAAAAATAGGAGATAAAAAATTAATAAATGCTTGGGCTTTTTACGATTGGGCAAATTCTGTATATTCTTTAGTAATTAGTACAGCTGTTTTTCCTATATATTATGCTGGTTTAACAGCATCAGAAGGTTTTGCAAATGCTGATGGAAAAATAGAATTTTTAGGAATGCTTTGGAATTCTACTTCTCTCTATAATTATGCTTTGGCATTTTCTTTTTTGGTAGTTGCTTTAATGTCGCCAATGTTATCTGGAATTGCAGATTATGCAGGAAATAAAAAGAAATTTTTAAAAGGATTTTGTTTACTCGGTTCTATTTCAGTAATGTGTTTGTTCTTTTTTACAGGCAAAGAAACCTTGTGGGTTGGTATTTTATTTACCATTTTAGCAAGTATTGGTTTTTGGGGAAGTATTGTTTTTTACAATGCATATTTGCCAGAAGTTGCACGTCCAGAGCAACAAGATAAAGTAAGTGCAAAAGGTTTTATATTGGGGTATTCAGGTTCAATTTTATTATTATTGATTTGTTTGGTGCTTATAGAAACAGAAGTTTTTGGTTTCTATGATAAGCAGTTTGGTTCTCAATTATCCTTTGTTTTGGTGGGTTTATGGTGGCTTGGTTTTGCTCAAATTACCTATAAAAAGTTGCCTGATACTGAAAAAGTTACGTTGCCAAAAGATAATTATTTTTTAAAAGGAATTAAAGAGTTTAAAAAAGTAGCTAAAGAATTGTTTGCTTTTAGTGAATTGAAAACCTTTTTAATCGCGTTTTTTTTATTGAGTATTGGTGTACAAACCATTATTTTAATGGCAGGTATTTTTGGAACAATTTTAGGGTTAGAAACTGCAAATTTAATTGCGACTATTTTATTAGTTCAGTTTGTGGGTATTTTTGGAGCTTTTCTTTTTTCTAGACTTTCTGCCAAAATTGGGAATATAAAAGCTTTAAAAATTACGATTGCAATTTGGGGTTTAGTTTGTTTTATTGGTTTCAACTTAACAAAAGATACACCAAATATTGATATTTACTTCTACGTTTTAGGAGGCTTAATTGGTTTGGTTATGGGTGCAATTCAATCTTTAGCAAGATCTACCTATTCTAAATTATTACCACAAACTGAAGATACAGCTTCTTATTTCAGCTTTTTTGATGTTACAGAGAAAATTGCTTTGGTTGTTGGGATGGTTACTTTTGGTTTGCTAACTTCTTATTTTACAATTCAAACAAGTGTTTTGGCTTTGGGTGTTTTCTTTTTGGGTGCATTTATTACTTTGAGTACTATCAAAAAAACAAAATATGTACAATAATTTATTTTGAGAAAATTGTTTGCAAATACTCTTTTTCTATTTGTAGCACAAATCCTATCAAAATTTGTTGATCCTTTAGCGTTAATTTATTGAGCATTTGTTCTCCTTTAGAAATAGTTTCTAACGCTAAACTTAACCCTGTAATTTCTTTTTGAGAAAATACTTTAGGTTTGTTTTTCATTTTTGATATTAAAAAACTAATAATTTCCTTAATTTTTTCGACCAACTCTTTATCATAAATAATATTGAAAAAAGTTTCTGTATTTTTCATAAACTCTTCCAATTCTTTATAAGATAAAAGTTGAATGAGTTTATTAATTTTTTTAGATGTAAAAGGAGGTTTACTATTTTCTTCAATAGCTTTTTCTACGATTGCATTTTCAAATTTTGTGGCTCCTCTAAAAGATTTCATCGCTTTTAAACCAGCATTAAAAATTTTTGGCAGATGTTTGCCATGCGTGAAAATTAATTTTAAGGATGGTAAAACTAAATTTAATAACTTTTCTGGATGCTTTATAAAATCATCTAAAGTGCTAAAAGCTTCATTTAATTCTGCTCTTTTTTCTACATCAGGATACACATACGTTAAAAAATACGTTTTAATATCTTCTACAACTTCCTCATTAATAGTTTCTGGAAAATCATATTTTTCTTTTAAAATTTTATATTGATAACGTTCTTCAATCAAGTTTCTGTAACCAATAATAATTTCATTTAATAAGATTTGTTCAGACATAAAATAATTTTAAAAACACGATAAATTTAATGAGAATAAACGAAATATCATCGTAAAAAAAAAGCAGCTAATAGATTAGCTGCTTTCTAATTAAATGTTTCTATATTATTGAACAGAAATATTAAAAGTTACTTCTGCATCTGTGCTTCCTCCTGTATTTGCAGAGATTCCATCATTTGGTTTTGTAGGTTCGTGCTTTAAAACAATTGTTATTGTTCCAGTTCCTGCATTTCCAGTACTAACAGAAGTTTCAATTCCAATCGGATTTCCATTTACATCTGTATCTGTTTTTTCAATAGTTAAATCAGCAATGCTAGATGCAAAGAAAAATTCATGTTCATCTCCTTCTGCTTTTACTTCTAAAGTAATATTTTCTGCAGGTGATTCAGTTGCATTTTCTAACTTAAGAACTCCAGTATACGTTGTGTTTGCACTTAAAGAACCAGAAACCTCATACGTTGCATCTTCAGTACTACCTCCAGTTAAATCTGTAAAAATTAGGTTTACTACATCATTACCACTCGTTAATGTGTATGTTACTGTTGTGATTAATTCTTCTTCAGAACCATGGTCAAGCTCATCATCCTGATCATCAGAACAGCTAGAAAGTGTAAAGGTTGATATAAATAAAATAGCAACTAATTTGATTGTATTTGTTATGTTTAATGTTTTCATAATTTGTGTTTTAATAATTTATTTTAATTTTTAAATTGAAATTTCTCCCTAATTCATCAGCAAAATATCGCAATCTGTTTAAGTTTTCTCTGTAAGAAACATCAAACAAATTATCTACATTAAATTCTAATTTTAAGCTTCCTTTTTTAAAAGCTTTAAAAACTGCAGATGTTTGAATATTAAATAATGAATAAGCAGGAGGTGTTGAGCTAATGTCTACAAAAACATCTTGTTGTTGTATGGCATTAAATGTGTTAAAATTATAATCTGGAAATTGATTTTGTTGTAAAACTGTTTTGTTTTGTAAACTAACCGTTAATTGATTTAATTCTTTGTTTGTATAAGAAATTGAATTTGTAAAACTTGTGGATGGCATGTGAATTAACGCAATATCATCAGACAAATTATCGCCTTTTAATAAACTTATATTTCCTTTATAATTAAATCTTTTACTAATTTTTTTGTTTACATCAACATCAATTCCAAAAATTCTTGCATCTATTTGGTTGTGTTCCCAAACAGGAAATGCGCCTCTAATAGTTGTGGTAATTCCAACAGGAATCAACTGAATAAAACCATCAATATATTTGTAATATGGACTAATTACAAAGCCAAAGTCATCATTATTTCTTTCTAAAGAAACAATAAAATTATTAGCGATTTCTTTGTTGAGCGTTAGCAAACCAGTTTCTATTCGAGCAGCAGAATGATGCAAACCATCACTAAATAATTCTGATGGATTTGGCATTCTAGAAGCTAAACCGTAATTGATAAATAACGAAATGTCATTTTCAAAAGATTTGCTAAAACCTAAACTAGCAGAAAAGTTATGAAACGTAAATTCTGGATTCGTAAAAATTCTTGTTCCATTTATAGTTCCTGTTTCAAATTCTGGAAACAATTCGTCATAATTATAAGTTTCTTGCCAATCATTTAGGTTGTAGTTTTTTCTAGCATCAATTCTAGAAAAATCATATCTAAAACCTGCATTAAATTCGGTATCAAAATTTAATTTATAATTAGCTGTTGCAAAAGCGCCAGCTTCATATTTATCAAAATCAGGAATTAAAGGATTGGTTCCTGTTCCTGAAATTGCATCATTTTGTTGATAACGAACTAAAATACCTGTATTTAGTTTTAGTTCATCAGAATAATCTATTTCTAAATCAGTCTGCAGTGAGTTTGTAAATAATCTTAAGTCGATTACAGGTGTATTTCTTAAATCTCCTCTTCTTAAATCAAACTCTTGTCGTCTATTAATTTGTAAATCATACTGAACAGATAATTTTCCAAAACCTTTGATTCTTTTATACGCTTCAATTTTAGCTAAATGATGCGTAATTGCCTGTTTTGGGAAATTTATATCGTAAGAAAAATCTTCTATTACTCTTGGTTCTCTATTATTGATTGCGTTTACCAAATCATTAACATTCCCAATATGAGAAGATTGCAAAATAGCAAATTCGTTATCAACAAAACTATAATAAGCACTAAACCCTTTTTCGTAACCATTGTAACCAATTCGAAAAGAAGTATTTATACTTTTTAAACCACTGTTGGTTAAATAATAATCAGGAGTTTTAAAATCGCCAAACTGTTTGTAATTCGCTTGTAATTTTGCATACAAACCAGATTTGTAGGTTTTTACGATTTCCGAATTTATATTACCACCTAAACCATTAGAGTTAAAAGAAGAAATTGTGCTACCAAAAAGTGAATCTTTCACAGCATACTTTTTTGGTTCAATTAAAATTAAACCACCAATGGCATCACTTCCATATTTTAAAGTATTTGCACCTTTTACAACAGTAATTTTTTCACTAGCATTAATGTCGATATTTGGTGCATGTTCATCTCCCCATTCTTGATCAAACATTCTTACATTATTATTAATCAATAATAATCTGCTACTGTGCAAACCATGAATCATTGGTTTTACAATAGAATTCCCAGTGTTTAAGGAGGATACACCACTTAAAGTACTCAAAGCATCTCCTAAAGATTTGTCAGTGAAATTGTCTATTGCAGCTTTTTTCAAAGATTGCTCAACACTTGTAATTTCTGTTTTAGTGTTGGTTTTAACAATAACTTCATTCAATTCATTTAAATGATGTTCTAAAGTAATATCTTTAAAAGTCTCTTCAGTAATACTGATGCTAATCCTCTTCGTATCGCAAGCAACATGTTTTATAATGATGGTGTATTTTCCTGCACAAATATTGTTGAATTCAAACAGGCCATCAAAATCTGTGGTAGCATATTTGTTTGAATTTTCAATTTGCAAGGAAGCACCAATAATTATAGAACTATCGTGAAAATCAGTAACTTTTCCTTTAAAAGAAAGATTGCATTTCTGTGCTGATGTAGTTGTATATAAACAACATACAAAAACACAATAATAAAATAGTTTCATTATTTTTTGTTTTCAATAATTAAATTAATAGACCTAATTTAAATACTTTGAGGTGGCCCTCTTAATGAAAACGATAATTGAGTATGATTTTTTAAATAATTATAAGCAATACTATTATTTTTAGTGATAATAGTATTTATTAAAATTTCGAAGTTATTTTCTGCTAAAAAAGAAGTGCTTTGTTTCAATAAATGAAGCTCACAATCTACATCTTTTTCGTGAATATGTTTCACAGTTTTAGAATTACATACAGCATGTTCATGATTCATTAAATCATGTAAAGAATTGATTGCTAATGGTAGTAAAAATGTTAGCAACAATAAAACGCCTATATGTTTTTTAACTGTTTTGATGTTATTCTTTCTTTTTTCTTAATTTTAAATTTAGCATTTCCACACCTAATGAAAAAGCAATCGCAAAGTACAAATATCCTTTTGGAATTGCGCCTACAGTTTTGTTAAAAAATTCAGTATGCGATAAATGTGCACCTTCTGTAATTAACATAAAACCAATCAAAATTAAAAATGATAAAGCCAACATTTGTATGGTTGGGTTTCTATTGACAAATTTGTTAATTGGTTGACTAAAAATCATCATAATAATGATAGAAATGATCACAGCAATAACCATAATTGTTAAAGCACCATCAACACCATTTGTCATACCAACAGCTGTTAAAATACTATCAAAAGAGAAAACAATATCAATTAAAATAATCTGAAAAATTACATTTTTAAAGGATATTACTTTAGGAGTTTTAATGACTTTATCTTCATTAGTATCTTCCATTTTTTCTCGAATTTCGCTAGTACTTTTATATAATAGAAAAATTCCACCCAAAAATAATATAATACTTTGTCCAGTTAAACCAGTTTTAAACCAACCTAAATCTACAGAAAAGAAAGGGTCTTTTAAGGCGATTAAATAAGAAACACTAAATAAAAGCGCAATTCTGGTAATCATAGCCAATGCCAAACCTAACATTGTGGCTTTTTTAACCTGATTTTCTGGCAATTTATTTGCAGAAATAGATATGAAAATAATGTTATCAATCCCTAAAATAATCTCTAAAAAAGTTAAGGTTAATAATGAAACCCAAGTTTCTGCTTGTAAAAATATTTCCATATTATTTTACTTTATAAATTGTTCCTTTTTTTGAAAACTTAGAAAAACCGATTTTTACTGTAAAATCGTAAGAATCGTCTTTAATTTTATTTATTTGAATATACATTGGGTCTTTTTGTAAATCGTTTTTAGGATTGATATACTTTAATGTATAGAAAAAATTATTTTTCCATTCAATTGAAAGCGTATCAATATTTTCGCCATATTTACTAATCTGTATACTATCTTTTCTAATGATGGTTTCTTTTACAAAATCTTTACCAGCAGGAATTTCAAAAACACCCATTTTAAACTTATCTGAATTGTCTTCAACTCCTGAATTACAAGCTGTAAAACCAAAAGATAGCATAAAGATGATCGACAAAAAACGGATGTTACTTTTAATATTTCGACTCATTATATAAAGTTATTTTTTTGAAAATTTAAATCTATTTTTAAATTCAGTTAAAATATCGGTTTCATTTACTTCAGATATTTCCTTGTCTTTTAAAACATAACTTAGTGTAGAAATGTAGGCTTCACCAAAAGCAATTGTTAAAGCAGAAGCAGTAGATGCAGCAATTGCACCACCAGCAATACTGCCAACTCCAGGAAATAATTTTAGTAAATTCGATACAATTGTTCTGCCTAAAAGTGTGGCTCCACCAGCTGTAATTGTAGACGAAACTAACGTCGATAAAAATGCTTTTTTCAATTCGAAACCAAAAACAGCAGTAATACTAGCTAGCATACCTACTTGAATTGGAATTAAAGCAATAGCATCAGAAAAGGGAATAGGAGCAGCTCCAGTTCCAGCAGCAGTAGTTGCAGCAGCTACAACAATGGCGTGACTTTTATTTTTTTTTTGCTTTAAACTAACTTTTTGAGCAGCAACAAAAGCGTGTTTTTGAGCTTCAGGCACAATTTCCATGGCTAAATCTACCAAATCTTCCAAACCAGAAGCTTGAATTACATGTCCATCATCTAAAACTTCCGAAATTGAATTTACACGAACTGCATTTTTAAGATTTGGCAAAAGCTCTAACACTTTTACTCTAAAACCTTGGTCTGAAACTGCTTTTGTAATCACCCCAATTACAGGCATGTATTTAGAAAGTAATTTACAAAGCTCAATTTCTGCATCTTCAACACGTCTGGAACCTTCATCAATACAAATCCAAGCCATATGAATATGTTTCATTGGATTCGAATCGTTATTTCTGTTTTTTACAAATGTTTCTAATTCCTCAAAAGTTTCCCTGTATTTTTCTAATTCTAAACCTCTTGTGTCAAATAAAGTTAACGGAATTCCGTCTTTTTTAATTTCACGCGTTTTTTGAGTTACAGGTTTTCCTTGACCAGTAGTTGCAAAATCTCCTTGAAAAACAGCATTTATTAAAGTCGATTTTCCAACGCCAGTTTTCCCAGCAATTAGTACATTAACTTCGCCTCTGTCTTTAATAGCTTTGTTAATTGCGTCTTCAATAATTTTACCAAGGTCTTTTGCCATTTGCTTTTTGTAGATTTAAATTCCTGTATAATTGCTTGGTGTAATTGCTTTTAATTCGTCTTTTATTTCTGAAGAAACTTCTAAAGTATCAATAAAATCTGCAATTGATTTTTGGTTGATTTTAGCATTCGTTCTCGTTAATCCTTTTAAAGCTTCATAAGGATTTGGATACGCTTCTCTTCTTAAAATTGTTTGAATTGCTTCTGCAACAACAGCCCAATTATTTTCTAAATCGTCCTCAAATTTTTGTTTGTTCAACAATAATTTATTCAGTCCTTTTATTGTTGATGTAAAACCGATAATGGTATGTCCAAAAGGAACTCCAACATTTCTTAAAACTGTACTATCTGTTAAATCACGTTGTAATCTAGAGATTGGTAATTTTGCTGATAAATGCTCAAAAATAGCATTTGCAATTCCTAAATTTCCTTCCGAATTTTCAAAATCAATCGGATTTACTTTATGTGGCATTGCAGAACTACCAACTTCACCAGCTTTAATTTTTTGTTTAAAATAATCCATAGAAACGTAGGTCCAGAAATCTCTATCTAAATCTATAATGATGGTGTTAATACGTTTTAAAGTATCAAACAACGCAGCTAAATGATCATAATGTTCAATTTGTGTGGTTGGGAAAGAATGCTGTAAACCTAGTTTTTCTTGAACGAATTCAGTTCCAAATGCTTTCCAATCTATATTTTTATAAGCTACTTTATGCGCATTAAAATTACCAGTTGCACCACCAAATTTTGCTGCACTTGGTATATCATTCAATAAATTAAATTGTTCTTTTAAACGCACTACAAAAACATCAATTTCTTTTCCTAATCTTGTTGGAGATGCTGGCTGACCATGAGTTCTTGCTAACATAGAAATGTCTTTCCATTCAACAACTAATTCTTGTAACTTTTCTACAACCTCAAAATAATGAGGTACAAAAACTTCATTCATAGCTTCCTTTATTGATAAAGGAATTGCAGTATTATTAATATCTTGAGAAGTCAATCCAAAATGGATAAATTCTTTAAACTTTTGTAAACCTAACGCATCAAATTGTTCTTTGATAAAATACTCAACCGCTTTTACATCGTGATTGGTTACTTTTTCAATATCTTTAATTTTTTGAGCATCTTCAGTAGTAAAATCAGTGTAAATTTTACGTAAATCTTCAAATAAATTGGTATTAAAATCAGCTAATTGTGGCAAAGGAATTTCACAAAGTGCAATAAAATACTCAATTTCTACACGAACTCTATATTTTATCAAAGCTTCTTCAGAAAAGTAGTTTGCTAGTTTCGATATTTTACCTCTATAACGTCCATCAATTGGAGAAATCGCATTTAATTGTGTCAAGTTCATGTTAGTTCTGTTGTTAAATGCAAAAATAAGGATTTCAGTAGATTTATAAAGTAGATTTCTAATGTTTTTTAGACACTAATTTCACGAATTTAACAAAATCAAATCTTACGAAAAGAGTGGCATAGATTTTACGGATTTTCACGGATTAGATTGTATAAAACTCATCTGTGCAAATCTGTGAAATCCCTGTCTACTTTCTGCGTTTAGCAATCAATCCTAAAATATGTTTTCCACGAGCTTTACAGCCTTTACTTTCGTGAATAATCTTAGTTTCAATTAAATGTTTTAACTCAGGATGAATCCAATCTTTATCCAATCCAAAAAGATATAAAGTATTCATAGTATACGCTCTAACTGCAATTTTTTGAGGAGTAATTAGCCAATCAAAACCACAAGAAATAATTTTATCAATTTGAGTATTTGTCAAGATTTTTTTGATGTCATTTTCTTTGGATGCATAAAACGCATTTGCTAGATGTTCACAAATTTTAGCACAAGGTCTAATTGCGCTATCAAATTTTAAGGTAGAAATGTTGTTTGAAAACTCATCTAAATGCGGAATTATCCAATTTAAATGATGGTGTGTGCAAATCCACTCTAAAATCCAAGCTGCTTTTATAGAATTTTTATCATCAACCTTAAATGTAAGAGTAACCAAATCTTTAAATAAATTTTGATTTTCCAACACAATATCTGCCACTCTTTGTCGGTTTTCCCTTTTAGGGTTTTCCATATTATTGAGTTGTTCTGTTAAGAAATGTAAATTTGATTGTGGCACTATTAATGTATATTTGTTTAAAATTCTATTGAAATGTTAAATATAAAAAGACTGTTTTTTGTTTTCACCTTTTTTACTTGTTTTTTTATGAGTGAAACTACATATGCTCAAAAAATAAATCAATTTGATGCAAATAACAAGAGAACAGGAGTTTGGACAAAATATCATCCTAATAAAAGAATACGTTATACAGGAGAGTTTTTAAACGGAAAAGAAATTGGCGTTTTTAAGTTTTATGATATTTCAGATTCTAGAAACCCAACAACAATCAAAACCTATTCACCAAAAAATAAATTAGTATTAGTCGAGTTTTTCACCTTAAAAGGAATCCTACAAAGCAAAGGTTTTATGGATGATAGGAAACGAGTAGGGAAGTGGGATTATTTTTTTCCTGATGGAAAAATAATGTCAGAAGAAATGTATGTTGATGGAAAGTTAGATGGAAAATTATTTAATTATTATCCGAATGGAAAACCCGCAGAAATTTCTGACTATAAAAATGGTTTGAAAAATGGCGAATCTCAAAAATATTCTAGCAAAGGAATTTTAATTGAAGTAGTTACGTATAAAAACGGAAAACCAAATGGAGTTGCTAAATTCTTTGAACTTACAGGACTTTTAAAAGAAACTGGCATTTACGAAAACGGAAAACGAGTTGGTAAATGGGAATATTATATTGATGGTGAAGTTGCTTCTGATACAGAAATGAATAAGAAGAAAACGTATACTAAAGATAATTAAATAGGCACCTTTTTAATTAATTCCTTTAAGGGGAAATTTATCAAGTTTGAGTTTATAGGTAGTTTCTACAATATCATTTTTCCCTCATTTTAATTTTAAAATACGTAAAACCTTTCTCTTTTATTAACAAATATCTCTGTAAATCTTCATTTTTTTTCTTAGTGTATATCTATGTAACAATGTTATAAATCTATTGAACTGTGAAATTAGTGTCTATAACTTTCCACACAATTTTCGTAACTTTGCACTCTCAAAAATAAAAAATGAAACGAGTAGTTGTTGGGCTTTCAGGTGGAGTAGATTCTAGTGTTACAGCGCATTTATTAAAAGAACAAGGTTTTGAAGTTATTGGGCTTTTTATGAAAAATTGGCACGATGATTCTGTTACAATTTCCAATGAATGTCCTTGGTTAGAGGATTCTAATGATGCCATGATTGTTGCAGAAAAATTAGGGATTCCTTTTCAAGTAGTAGATTTAAGCGAACAATACAAAGAACGTATTGTAGATTATATGTTTGATGAATATTCTAAAGGAAGAACACCAAACCCAGATGTACTTTGCAACCGAGAAATTAAGTTTGATGTTTTTATGGACATCGCTTTAAAACTAGGGGCAGATTATGTTGCAACAGGACATTATTGTAGAAAAGGCGAAGAAATTATCAACGGAAAGCCCGTTTATAAATTGTTAGCTGGTAAAGATACTAATAAAGATCAATCGTATTTTTTATGTCAACTTTCTCAGCAACAGCTTGTAAAAGCATTATTTCCTATTGGCGAATTAACAAAACCAGAAGTAAGAGAAATTGCTAAAGAAGCCGATTTAATTACAGCTGAAAAGAAAGATTCACAAGGTTTGTGTTTTATTGGTAAAGTAAGGTTGCCAGAGTTTTTGCAACAAAAACTACAACCCAAAGAAGGTGTTATTGTAAAAATTCCATCAGATTTTTCTGAGTATGTAAAAGAAACTCCAGATTTTGAAAATAAGGAAGCTGAATTAAAACATTTTGCAACCAAATTTTCTTATCATAAAGAAGATGGGAAAGTAGTTGGGAAACATCAAGGAGCACATTATTTTACAAAAGGACAACGTAAAGGTTTAGATGTTGGTGGTACAAAAGAAGCTTTGTATGTTATAGAAACTGATGTTGTAGAAAATGTAATTTATACTGGAGAAGGAAAAAATCATACAGGTTTATACAGAAATGTGTTGTTTGTTTCTAATGAAGAAATCCATTGGATTCGTGAGGACTTAACTTTAAAAGTTGGAGAAACTATGGAAGTTGAAGCAAGAATTAGATATAGACAGGTTTTAGAAAAAGCGACTTTGCACAAAGTTGAAAGTGGTTTATATGTGGAGTTTACAAATAAACAATCAGCAATTCAAGAAGGGCAATTTGTAGCTTGGTATAAAGACGAAGAATTGTTAGGTTCTGGAGTAATATCTTAAACAATAGATTAATGAAAAAAGTTGTTTTAATAGTTTTCTGTTTATTTACTTCTATTTCTGTTTTTTCACAGAAAGACTCTATTGTAAATTATTTAGACAGATCTTATAAAAAAGTAAAAAGAGAACAAGCAACCTACATACAAACTGTTGTAAAAAAAGACTCTTTATGGCTTGCAACTTTATTTCATGGAAATGGAAAAATGAAGTTTCGTGGTTTTTTTAAAGATGAAAAGCTAAAAACTAGAGTTGGTGTTTTTAAAAGATTTAACGAAAAAGGAAAGTTAATTTCTGTTCAGAAATATAATTTTAAAGGTGAAAAAGACGGAGTTTATCTTTATTTTAATGACGAAGGTGATAATATAACTGCAGGTCTTTATTTAAAAGGAGAAAGAGAAGGTGTTTGGAAATACACTGATAATGAAAATAACAAAAGAGCAAGAATCGTATTTAAAGAAGGTAAAGTTGTAGATTATAAACTTTGGAATAAAGAAGGAAATATTCTTGATGAAAAGTTAATTTTACAGAGAAGACCACAGTTTAAAAACGGTGTAAAAAGATTTAATTCTGAGCTAAAAAGAAATCTTGTTAATGGATTAATAAAAGATGGTCTTAAAACTAATTTTTTATTAAAATTTAATATTGATAAAGAAGGAAATGTTCAAAATATTTCAATAACACCAAAGTTAGATTC